>NZ_CP109994.1:2402837-2703192 GCF_025947065.1 Flavobacterium sp. N1736 | reverse complement strand
CCGCTAAAAAACCTGCGATTAAATAACCCAGAACCAAAGGCTGTTTCATTTTTTTAAA
This sequence comes from Flavobacterium sp. N1736, assembly GCF_025947065.1. NCBI lineage: Bacteria > Pseudomonadati > Bacteroidota > Flavobacteriia > Flavobacteriales > Flavobacteriaceae > Flavobacterium > Flavobacterium sp. N1736. The sequence goes on along the minus strand of NZ_CP109994.1, from coordinate 2,703,134 downwards.
AAGAAGCACAGCAATTCCGGCAGTAATCAGGATTAATCCCAAATCACTAATTAAAGGTCTCAAGTGGTGTGTAGCTTCAGCAGCGGCGTTTAAGGCAATCATAAGTTGGTGTTTTGTTCAGGAGCTAGTCCGGTTTTTTGTTTCAGGCTTTACCTAAAAACAAGTTTTTTTTGCAAAAGGCTTTTATTAGATTTGGGCTAGTTTCCCAATAGAGTTTATAGACAATAAAAAAAGCTATCGATAAAGATAGCTTTTTTTGGTAAAATATTTTACGTTTTATCTAAATTCCTGTGTAATTAGCAGGAGTTATTTGCATTAATTCTGCACGAACGGCATCAGAAACCTCTAAAGTCGCAATAAAATTGTGGATTGCATTTTTGTCAATTGCTTCATTGGTTCTGGTTAAACCTTTCAAAGCTTCATAAGGATTTGGATACGCTTCACGACGTAAAATCGTTTGAATAGCCTCGGCAACAACTGCCCAGTTTTTCTCTAAATCTTCGGCAAATTTAGCTTCGTTCAGCAATAATTTGTTTAAACCTTTTAAAGAAGCTTCAAAAGCAATAATTGTATGTCCTATCGGAACACCAATATTACGCAAAACCGTACTATCCGTTAAATCACGCTGTAATCTTGACACAGGTAATTTAGCTGCCAAATGCTCAAAAATAGCATTTGCAATTCCTAAGTTTCCTTCTGAATTTTCAAAATCAATAGGATTTACTTTATGTGGCATTGCAGAAGATCCAATTTCTCCGGCTTTGATTTTTTGTTTAAAATAATCCATTGAAACATACGTCCAGATATCGCGATCTAAATCGATAACAATATTGTTGATTCTTTTTAAAGCATCAAAAAATGCTGCAAAATGATCGTAATGTTCAATTTGAGTTGTTGGAAAAGAGTGGTGTAAACCAAGATCTGTTTCTACAAATTTACTACCAAATTGTTTCCAGTCAATTTGCGGATATGCAACATGATGTGCGTTGTAGTTTCCTGTTGCTCCACCAAATTTAGCAGCAAACGGAATGTTGAATAACAAACGCATTTGCTCTTCAAGACGCTCTACAAAAACCAAAATTTCTTTACCCAAACGAGTAGGAGAAGCCGGTTGTCCGTGCGTACGTGCCAACATCGGAATATCTTTCCATTCAACACTTAATTCTTTTAGTTTAGAAATTAAAGTAATTAAAGATGGCATATAAACCTGCTCAAAAGCTTCTTTTGTAGAAAGCGGAATTGCAGTATTGTTAATATCCTGAGACGTTAAACCAAAGTGAATGAACTCTTTATATTGAGATAAGCCTAATTTTTCAAAAGCATCTTTAATAAAATATTCAACCGCTTTTACGTCGTGGTTGGTTACTTTTTCTGTTTCTTTTATCCAAAGCGCATCTTGAGTAGAGAAATTTTTATAGATGTTACGTAAACTCTCAAATAAATTTGGATTTACGTCTGCAAGTTGTGGCAAAGGAACTTCGCACAAAGCGATAAAATATTCAATTTCAACTAATACACGGTATTTGATTAAAGCTTCTTCAGAGAAAAAAGAGGCTAATGAAAGGGTCTTACTTCTATATCTTCCGTCAATTGGCGATATAGCATTCAATTCGTTTAAAGTAGTCATTGTTATGTTGTTTGTTCGAAAGGTGCAAATATAAACAGAATTTGCGGATTAAAATAGACAAAAGATTAAACAGTAATTTGACTAATCTCTGCGAAAAATGCTCTTTGAATTAGTGTAAATCTGCAAAATTACTGTTTGATTTTAATCGTTCCCTTAATTCCGCTACACCTTCAGAGGCAACTTTGGCGATAACTTCAACTTTATTTCGAATATTTGGTATCGCAATTGGTTTTGGATCAATATAAAAAACCGGCGTAATACTATAGGTATATGAAATTAATCCAGCCGCGGGATATACTTGTAACGAAGTCCCGATAACGGCAAAATAATCAGCAGTTTCTGTAATGGCGATTGCTTCTTCGAGCGCAGGAACTTCTTCGCCAAACCAAACAATATGTGGGCGTAACTGATGTCCGTCTTCATCAAAATCTCCAGTATATAAATCGTCTTTCCAATCAAGAATTAAATTACGATTTTTGGTACTTCTTACTTTTAGTAATTCCCCGTGCAAATGCAAAACTTTTGTACTTCCGGCGCGTTCGTGCAAATCATCAACATTTTGGGTAATAATATGCACATCAAAATCCTGTTCTAATTCGGCTAAAATTTTATGACCTAAATTGGGTTCAACTTCTTTAAGCTGCTGGCGTCTTTTGTTATAAAAGTCCAAAACCAATTCCTGATTTTTTCGCCAGCCTTCGGGCGTTGCAACTTCCATCACATCATGACCTTCCCATAAACCATCACTGTCGCGAAAAGTTTTAATTCCACTTTCGGCACTAATTCCGGCTCCCGTTAATACAACAAGTTTCTTTTTCATTTTATACAATTAAAAGATAAAAATAATGATTTATACCAATCAAACTGCGAAAGCTTATATTTTGTGCCTTTAGGTACTAAATATTGGTAGAAAATAAGAATTGAAATAAATTTAGCGTGCCGTAGGTACGCAATAACTATCAATTTGTTGCGTACCTAATAAAAGGGTATTTATACTTATTGTTTCATTCCTACAAATTATTTAGTTTTAAGGTTAAAAAAACAAAAGAAAATTCGCAATGATTTTGATACAATTTACAGGATTATCAGGTTCAGGAAAAACAACATTGGCAGAAAATGTTCGGCATTTGTTGATTGAAAATGGGTATAAAGCCGAAATAATTGATGGCGATGTTTACAGAAAAACGATTTGTAAAGATTTAGGATTTTCTAAAGATGACAGATGCGAAAATGTCAGACGTCTTTTTAATGTTGGGCGAAATTTTATCGGAGAAGAAACAATTGTTTTGATGTCCGTAATAAATCCATACGAAAACCTGAGAAATGAATTGAGATCGCATGAATTTGTCAGAACCGTATTTCTCGATTGTTCGATTAATAATTTGATTAAAAGAGATCCGAAAGGATTGTATAAAAAAGCATTACTGCCTGATAATGATATCAATAAAATAAATAATTTTACAGGAATAAGCGATGTTTTTGAAATTCCGTCAAGTGCAGATTTAGTATTAAAAACCGATTTTGAAACCATTCCTTTCTCGACTAATAAACTTTATAATTTTATTATTGACAATATATCCGGTTTGGCCTAATCTAATTTTAAAAACTTATGAATCCCTCTTCCAGCAAACTTCCGATTTCCTTTTCAATAGATAAATTACAAAAAGAACTCGCAATATGCGAAGATAATCTATGGACGCCTCATTTTAATACCAATCGTTACGAAGGCAATTGGACAAGTGTTTCTTTAAGATCGCAGTCTGGTTTAATAAATGACATTACCTCTTTTGCAAATGCCGAATATAAAAATACTGATTTGCTGGATCGCTGCCCTTATTTTAAGGAAATTATGGATTGGTTCGAATGCGAAAAAGAAGCGGTACGATTGCTTAGATTAGGAGGCGGAAGCGAAATAAAGGAACATGTAGATAATGACACTTCTTATGAAGATGGGTTTTTTAGAATTCATATTCCAATTATTACGAATCCTGAGGTGTTTTTTTATGTGGATAAAAAACTCGTTCCCATGAAAATGGGTGAATGTTGGTACGCCAATTTTCAACTTCCGCATAGCGTAGCAAATAAAAGTACAGAACCGCGTATTCATCTTACGCTTGATTGTATAAGAAATGATTGGTCTGATAAATTATTTGCAGAAATGGGTTTTGATATTAATTACACTCATCAGGAAGCTCCGTATTCAGATGAAATGAAACAACAGATTATTGCAGAACTTTCTCTAAATCCATCAGAAGCCGGAGCAAAAATTATAGCCAATTTATTAGCAGAATAAAACAAAAAAATGGAAAATATAAATCATCCTCTTGCAAATTGGATTCCGTATAAGTTGATAGAAAAAGATAACAAAGTTTATTTTGAATGGATTTATCTGGCAGATATAAAATATGCTGAACCTTTTTTTGATGAAACAATTTCAAAATGCAGAAGCCACCCCAATAATTCGAGACCATTTAAAGTAATAACAACTGTAGAAAATCTTCTCGATTGGTCTAATGAATTGATCTCGGTCGAATTAAAATCATTGGTTTTTCATGTATCACGATGTGGTTCTACGATGTTGAGTCAGTCTTTGGCAACTTCTGCTGAAAATATCATGATTTCTGAAGTACCAATTATCGATGAAATTTTAAGAAGCAAAAAATTCGATTTAGATCAAAAAAGCACTCTTTTAAAAGCGGTAATAAGATTATTGGGTCAAAAAAGATTTCCGGAGCAAAAGCATTTAATCGTAAAACTGGATGCCTGGCACATATTTAATGCCAGTTTTTTAAGAACAAATTTTCCTGAAACACCTTTTGCACTGCTTTACAGAAATCCGGTTGAGGTTTTAAAATCGCATCAAAAATTGACAGGAATGCATATGGTTCCAAATTTATTGCCATCGAGCGTCTTTGGAATTACAGATAAAGAAATGAGTGAAGTTAGTTTTCATCAATACAAAGCATTGGTTTTAGAGAAATATTTTCAGGAATTCCTGAACTTTTACAAAACAGATCAAAATGTTACGAAATTGAATTATAATGAAGGAATGAAAAATGTGATACAAAAATTTATCTCCTTTATTAATGTTGATTATGCAAATGATGAGCTTGATAAAATGTATGAACGTTTGACGAAACATTCTAAAAATGAAAATGCCGCTTTTACAGGTGATTCTTTTAAAGAAGAAACTTTAGAAATAGATTTTAAGCAGGTAAACATTCTGCATGCAAAATTCAATAATACTTTTGTTGAATACGAAGCGCGTTGAAAATACAGATGAATTTTTCTTTCTGTTTTATTATAATGTATTTTTGCGATAAATAAAATTGAAATGATTGATTTAGATTACCTCGCTTTTCTTGAAAATATACTAACAGATAACCGTAAGGAAAAATTCCTGAAAGTACTGGGAAACAGAACCAAACATTTTACAATTGTTGTAGAAGATGTTTTTCAAATGCATAATACCAGCGCTGTTATGCGCAGTTGTGAGGTTTTTGGAATTCAGGAACTAAATGTGATCGAGCAGCGCTACGGAAAAAAAATCGATAAAGAAATTGCGATGGGCGCTCAAAAATGGGTCGATATTCATCAGTATGATTCGGTAACCAATTGTATTTCGACTTTAAAAAATCAGGGATACCAAATTATTGCCACAACGCCACATGAAAATGATTGTTTACTGGAGGATTTTGATATTACAAAACCAAGTGCTTTATTTTTTGGAACAGAAAGAGACGGTTTGTCAGAGGAGATTCTGGAAAAAGCAGACGGTTTTCTTAAAATTCCGATGGTTGGTTTTACAGAGAGTCTGAATATCTCGGTTTCTGCAGCAATTATCATTCAAAACCTAACAAACAGATTACGAAATTCAGATATTAACTGGCAATTGTCAGAAAATGAAATTCTGGAAAAACGTTTGGCTTGGGCTAAAAATTCAATTAAAGATATTAAGCGAATTGAAGCGAGATACTACGAGGAAAACCCTCGGTAGCTTGGTTTTCCTGCAAGGTTTTCAAAACCTTGTAGGTATTTTTCTAGTGCAGATTTATAATTTAAACCTACAAGGTTTTGGAAACCTTGCAGGTTATAGAAATTTGGTTATTTTTTCAAAAACAAAATAAATCCCAGAATACTAACAATCAGAATTGTCAAAGCTGCCAAAACCATTGTTAGATCGCGAATGTTTTTTCCTGCCCAATCCATAAATAAAAATTTGTGCAGAATAGCAAACGAATAACCCTCGACCATGTCAGAACTTTTAATTACGGCTGCTAATCTTGAAGTGGCTGTTTCTATAAAATAAGTTGTTTTTTCGGGAGTGTCATACGCCAATTTTACAACGGGCAATCTTTTGTTGACAAAGCCATATTCTCTACTTTCAAAATCAGTTAAAACTTTAGATTCTAAGAGTTTTGCATTTTCTAAAGATATTTCCGGTTCATCAGAACTTTCGACCATTTCGCAACAAGCTGCTTTTGGCGCTCCATCTGTAAAATAATAAGCTAGAAATTCGGCATATTCAAGATCAATATTCGGAGTAACTTTATTGGTTGTTGCATTGATATAAACGACTTCAGATTTTTTATCTTCTTTTTTATTCCATTTTGAACCTGAATCTACTTTTGACGTTTTAAATTTTCCTTTTTCGAATAATTGACAACGGAAATAAGTAGTGTCGTTTAAAGTAATAATGCTTGCGTTTTGAAAACGACTCCAGTCTAAATCCAGCGCATTATTTGCCAAAGAAATTTCTTTCGTTTTAAATGTAGGTTCGTAAACCATTTGCGATAAAGTGTAAGGCGTCCACTTTGTGGTGGCGTGATAACCGCCGCTAAAAGCAAAAGTTAAGGTAAAAAGTGAAACCCAGATTCCAATTTGGCGATGGTATTTTCTAAGTCCTTTTTTAGGTTGTATACTATCGGTTTTTTTGAATTGTTTCCATAATAAACCATAAATTAAAATACCGCTCAAGGCAGAAAAACCAATAATAGATAACAAGAAAATCATCGTAATAATTCGGATGCTGTTATTGGTAATGGCGTCGATAAACGACCAGTTATGAAAAGTATCAAAGAACCAAATAAAAGCTTGTCTTGAAGTAGGATTGTACGTTGCCAGTTTGCCCGAAGAAGTTTCTACATAAACCTCCATAGCATCATCGCGATCAAAACTAAGTTTATAAACCGGCAAATAGCGATTTACATATTTGTATTGCGAAGTAAATTCAGTAACAACTTCGCTCTTTTTTACGGCACTTTTTTGATCGTCTAAAAAATATCTGGAAAGCCATTCTGCATATTTTTGATCTCCGTTTTCCAGTTTTTTTGCATTTGAAGTATCAAAATACAACAATTCTCCAAAAATGGTTTTTACCTGATAAAAAGTTGCGTAGTTAAAGGAAACGATTCTAAAATTCTTGAATTGGCTGATTTCGTTTTTTTGTAAAACTTCCTGAATCGAAAAATGCAATTGATTTTTATCAATAATTTGCTGTTCCAGTTTGTCATGTGCAATTTCAGGCTTGAAAAAATGCGCCATAAATGGATGCATCAATCCTGATAATGTCCAGAAGATTACGGGAATAATCGTAATCAAACCAATTGTGCGATGCCACTTGTACATATACTGTTTGATTTTCTTGACGATTTTAGAATCTTTCTTTTTAGACTTTTTTTCTTTTATTTCTTTGCTCATTGTTAGGTTTTTTAGCCCCGATGGAGGCGATATCCTTTTTATGGCTTTTTCTGCCATAAAAAGATAAAGCCGAGAGCGGGATTAGCTTCTAAATAATTATTATTTTTTGCCACAGATTTCACGATTAAAATGATTTTTTACCATTAAGAGATTAAGAAAGTAAAGTTTTGCTTAATGAAACTTAATGTCTTAATGGTTCAATTTAAACATTCTTATAATTCTTTTAATCTGTGGAATCTGTGGCAAAAACTTATTTTTTTAATGAAAAATTATATTGAATTCCAAATACAAAAGTTCTTGGCGCCGCTGCTGTATATGTTGGCTGCGCATTTGTTGTATTGGCTCTTGAAACATTGTAGGCATATAATTTATCGGTTAAATTAAGTACGTTTCCGTAAACTTCGATCCCTTTCCATTGGTAGCCAACTCTTGCGTTGAATATATTATAACCATCATATTTTACGGTGTTGATTTGATCCTGATAGTAACTTCCCACAAGCTGCCATTCTATGGATGTTCTTAGATTTGGAAGCCAGTTTGGATAATAACTTACTTCTGAATTTCCGGACCATTTTGGTGCAGCAGGCATTTCTTTGCCGTTTAAATCCTGAACAGGATCGCTTGGTTTATCTGAAAGTTTGAAATCAATATAAGTGTGTTGTGCATAAGTTCCGCCAAAGCGAATGTTGAATTGTTTTGATGGTCGGTATGAAGCGCCAAACTCAATTCCTTTATGACGCGTTTCTCCGGCAGAACGATAATCGGTTGTATTGTCGGGAAGTTTTACGCTTAAAAGTTCATTTTCTCCCTCCATATAATAAAAGGCATAATCAAAATTTAATTTATTTTGAAGGAAGGAAAGCCATCCGCCAACTTCGTAGTTATCAAAAGTCGCTGGTTCCAGATTATAATAAAAATCAGCAGGAACGCCGGTTGTTCCGCCAGTTCCTGGTTTTGTTCTAAAAATAGATGTGATTCCGGGAGGCGCAAAACCTTGTGAATAATTACCATAAAAACCTCCAAACTCAAACGGATTGTAGTTTGCACCGGCTTTAAAAGTAGCTTTGTCGTAAACTTTGCTTCCGGTAGATTGGTCTAAAGCATTATCGTAATTAACTTTCATATTGTCGTAACGTCCGCCAATTGTGATCACTAATTTTTCAAATGGATTAAAACTCAATTGTGCATATCCGGCTGAATTAAAGATATCAGCAGTATAATCAGCTAATTTAGAATTCGGATGTTCGGCAATAATTTCATAATAATCTACCGTTTGTTTTCCTGCTTCTCCAGGATTTAAATTGGCTTTTAAATCAATAACATAAGACCAATATGTTACCGGAGAATAATCGTATAATGCTCCCGCAACAAGTTTAGCATTTAAGAAATCAAATTTTTGAGTATGTTGTCCAATGGCGCCATAACTTTTAAAATTATTTGAATTTACTTCCCCTTTCGCTGTTGTTGGGTTTACAGTTGGACTCCATTTTATTCCGTACGAAGGATTTTGACCTAATTTATTGTCACGTAAATATCCTGTAATATAACTGCTTGAATTGCTGTTCCAATCATGTTCTAATGTTAATCTTGTTCTCAAAGCATCAGATTTTCTATAAGTAAAATCGGTTGTGCTTTTATAAGTTCTGTTGTTAAAAGCTTGCTCGTCAACCGTTCCGCTCATGTCAGAGTAATATTTTCCATACATCGTATTACTAATCAATCGGGTAGAAGGTGAGATGTTGTAATCGATTCTGGCGTTCAAATTATCTTTGTTATAATCAGAATAAGTCATCCAGCCATTTTCCTGCAAGCTTGAAATTCCGGCAATATGAAAACCAACTTTTCCGATGGTTGCACCACCAGCTGCCTGAAATCTTCTGTAACCATAATTGTCTGCCTGAATACCAAATTTAAATTCAGGATCTACAGGTGGTTTCAGTGAAATTAAATTGATCGTTCCGCCAACAGCTTCAGGACCGTATAAAGAAGAAACCGGACCTTTTACAACTTCAATACTTTGCAAATTATATTGATTAATTTCAAGTAAAGCATTGTGATTGAATATTCCCATTGGGCGAATTGGCAAACCGTCTTCTAAATATAAATAATATGCATTGGTTGTCATTGGCTGACGAATCGACATCATGTGCTGTTCGTTTCCTAAATTAACCATTAAAACTCCCGGCGTTTTATTAATGATTTCGTAAACGGCTGTAGCTTTGGTTTCGTTGATTGTTTTAGCTGTTATTTTACTAATTGCCACAGGGGTTTCTTTACGTAAAGTTGCTGTACGATTGGCTGTTATAAAAACGTTTTCGAGTTCCTGTGATTTGGTTGTGTCTTTTTCGACTTTGTTTTGTGCTAAGACACATTGCCCTATAATCAATAGGGTAAAGTATATTTTTTTCATTTTAAATTATATAAATTTTAAAAGTAACGGACATTTTCCTGGTTTTAGAACAGGAAAAATCTTTTCAATTTGTATTGAAAAGTGTAGCTAAAATTTATATAAAATAGGATGGAGGGTGAAATGTAGAATTTGAAACCGAAATAGGTTTGGTATCGAATGAAGCGAAAAGTTTTGCTTGTGATTCGATTGGTTCTACTAATTTGAAATTATTTGTTGGTGTATTTTGAATGTAAACAACTTCTGCTTTTTCTTTCAGGTTGTTTTGCATTTTCTTTTCGTTATCAGCGTATTTTTTTAAACTCTTTTGAAGCTCGCATCGACCGTTACAGCTATTAAAAATCATTTTTCGCTGTACACAGATGGTTTTTGAAATTTCTTCCTGATTTAATTTGAATGAGGTATAAACAAAGAAACTGCCAAATGATGGCACCAAAAGCATGCAGGAAAGAAATATGATTAGAATTCGCTTCAAAGCTTTTTTGTTGTTTATGATTGCAAAAGTACTGTTTATTCAATTTAGAACGAATTTATTTTTAAATTTTCCGGAAAAAAGTTTTTAGTCACGGTATTCAGTCTCAGTTTAAAGTTTTCAGTGGCAGTTTTCAGTCGCAGACTTAAACTAAAAACTATTTGAAAAGACAAAACCCGACAGGTTTTTAAAACCTGTCGGGTTTGATGTATATAATCTAGAATATCAGACTGTAAACTGAATACTGAGACTAAAAACTATTTAACAAGAACCCAAGCGCCTGATGCAATTAAAGTTTCTGCTTTTTTAAATTTCATTTCTTCGGTTTTACCTGTTGCAACTTCCTGAACTGTTACAGTGTCATTACGGTTGATTTTTGGCATATCTCTTACAATAGTTTCTGTAACCTGACGTTGTTGTGTTTCTCCGGCTTCGCGATTAATATCTTCGCTGTTTACAATTTCGTCTTTGCTTAATTTGAAGTTGTCTTTTTGACGAACTTCTCTTGCTTCGTGAATTTCAGAAGTAACGTTTTGAGCCGGTAAATCACCTTTGAATAAAAATGAGATAACTTCTTTATTAACATTGTCTAACATTCCTCTAAACAAATTAAAAGCTTCTAATTTGTAAATTAGCAATGGATCTTTTTGCTCGTGAACAGCTAATTGAACAGATTGTTTCAATTCGTCCATTTTGCGTAAATGTTTTTTCCAGGCTTCATCAACAATAGAAAGCGTGATATTTTTCTCAAAATCAGCAATTAACTGAGCACCTTCGCTGTCGTAAGCTTTTTTCAAGTCAGTAACCACATTCAAAGTTTTGATTCCGTCAGTAAATGGAACTACGATACGCTCAAAATGATTATTTGGCTCTTCGTAAACTCCTTTAATGATTGGGAAAGCTTCTCTTGCGCTTCTTTCTGTTTTTTCTGTATAGAATGCTAAAGTTTCTTTATAGATTTTTCCTGTGATTTCAATATCAGATAATTTCAGGAAATCAGCTTCTGTAATTGGAGAAGTGATCGAGAAATAACGGATTAAATCAAATTCGAAATTTTTAAAATCGTTAATTGGTTTAGTCTGGCTTACGATTAATTCGCAAGTATCATAAAGCATATTAGCGATATCCAGTTTCAAACGCTCACCAAATAAGGCGTGACGACGACGTTTGTAAACTACTTCACGTTGCGAGTTCATTACGTCATCATATTCTAATAAACGTTTACGAACACCAAAGTTATTTTCTTCTACTTTTTTCTGAGCACGTTCGATAGATTTTGTCATCATAGAATGTTGGATAACTTCACCTTCCTGAAGTCCCATTCTGTCCATAACTTTAGCAACTCTTTCAGAACCAAATAAACGCATTAGGTTATCTTCGAGAGAAACATAAAATTGAGAACTTCCCGGATCTCCCTGACGTCCTGCACGACCACGTAACTGTCTGTCTACACGACGGGAATCATGACGTTCTGTACCCACGATTGCTAAACCTCCGGCAGCTTTTACTTCTGGAGATAATTTAATATCGGTACCACGACCAGCCATGTTTGTTGCAATAGTTACAACTCCGGCTTTTCCTGCTTCTTCAACGATTTGCGCCTCTTGTTTGTGCATTTTTGCATTCAAAACGTTATGTGTAACGCCTCTCATTTTCAACATTCGGCTTAATAATTCTGAAATCTCAACAGAAGTTGTTCCAATTAAAACTGGTCTTCCTGCATTTGATAATTCAGTAACATCTTCAATTACAGCGTTGAATTTTTCACGTGTAGTTTTATAGATATAATCTTCTTTGTCTTGTCTTGAAATCGGACGGTTGGTTGGAATCTCCACAACGTCTAATTTATAAATCTGCCATAACTCGCCAGCTTCTGTAACCGCTGTACCTGTCATACCACCCAATTTGCTGTACATTCTAAAGTAGTTCTGTAATGTAACAGTTGCAAAAGTTTGTGTAGCAGCTTCGATTTTTACATTTTCTTTAGCTTCAATCGCCTGGTGTAAACCGTCAGAATAACGACGACCATCCATGATACGACCAGTTTGCTCATCGACAATCATAATTTTGTTGTCCATGATCACATATTCAACATCTTTTTCGAATAATGCGTATGCTTTTAAAAGTTGAGTAAGAGTGTGAATACGCTCGCTTTTTACTCCAAAATCCTGGAATAATCTTTCTTTGGCTTCTGCTTCACCGTCTTTATCCAGTTTTTGTTTTTCGATAGCAGCGATTTCAGTTCCAATATCCGGAAGTACGAAAAAGTCTGCATCAGTATCTCCTGAAAGGTATTGAATACCGTTATCAGTTAATTCAACCTGATTGTTTTTTTCTTCAATTACAAAATACAAAGCTTCATCCACTTTATGCATTTCACGATTGTTATCCTGCATATATTGATTTTCGGTTTTTTGAAGCAATTGTTTGATTCCTTCTTCACTCAAAAATTTAATTAATGCTTTATTTTTAGGTAAACTTCTGTAAGCTCTTAACAATAAGAATCCACCTTCTTTAGTATTTCCTTCTTTGATTAATTTTTTAGCTTCTGCTAAGAAACCATTCGCTAACTGACGTTGTTGAGAAACTAAGTTTTCGATTTTTGGTTTCAACTCATTAAATTCATGACGATCTCCCTGAGGAACCGGACCTGAAATAATAAGCGGCGTTCTTGCATCATCAATTAATACAGAATCGACCTCATCGACAATAGCGTAGTTGTGTTTTCTTTGTACTAGATCGCTTGGCGAGTGTGCCATGTTATCTCTTAAATAGTCAAAACCAAATTCGTTGTTGGTTCCGTAAGTGATATCTGCGTCGTAAGCTTTTTTTCTTTGTTCAGTACTTGGCTGGTGATTATCAATACAATCAACAGTTAAACCGTGAAATTCGAATAAAGGTGCTTTCCATGTACTATCACGTTTTGCAAGGTAATCATTCACAGTTACTAAGTGAACTCCGTTTCCTGTCAAAGCGTTTAAGTAAAGCGGAAGCGTAGCAACCAAAGTTTTACCTTCACCCGTTTGCATTTCGGCAACTTTACCTTCGTGCAAAACCATACCTCCAATTAACTGAACATCGTAATGAATCATATCCCAGGTAATTTCTTTACCGGCAGCGTTCCATTTATTTGCCCAGGTTGCTTTTTCACCTTCAATAGTGATATATGTTTTTGTAGCTGAAAGTTCGCGGTCTTTTGAAGTTGCAGTAACTTCAATAAAAGAATTGTCTTTAAAACGACGAGCGGTTTCTTTAACAACAGAAAAAGCTTCCGGAAGAATTTCCAATAAAGTTTTTTCTGAAATTTCATAAGCTTCTTTTTCAAGACTATCAATAGCATCATAAAGATCTTCTCTTTTGTCGATGTCTTCGATGTTTTCTACTTCCGCTTTAAGCGAAGCAATTTTAGCATCTTTATCAGCTCTGGCTTCTTTTATTTTCTCTTTAAAAAATGCGGTTCTAGCTCTCAATTCGTCGTGAGACAAACTCATTAAGCTGGTTTCGAATGTTTTAATTTTGTTTAAATAAGGTTGTAAAGCTTTGACATCTTTCTGTGATTTATCACCTACAAAGACTTTAATGATACTGTTTATGAAACTCATGATTTAAGTGTATTTCTATTATATGTAAATGTGTATTTGAACCAAAAAAAAAGCCTCTGTGATGAGACTTTTCCTTTGGTTTATTTTTTAATATTCATCCTCATTCCAAAGATAATCTTCGTCTGTTGGATAATCAGGCCAAATTTCTTCCATTGATTCGTATATCTCACCTTCATCTTCAATTGACTGAAGGTTCTCTACTACTTCTAATGGAGCACCAGCTCTAATAGCGTAGTCAATAAGTTCATCTTTGTTAGCAGGCCATGGCGCATCACTTAAATAAGATGCTAATTCTAATGTCCAATACATCTGTTATCTGTTTAGTTTGTGCAAAAATAAATTTTTTACTGAAAAAGACAAGTAAAATTTGATTTATTTTAAGAAAATTTAAGAACGTCTCTATTAGTTTTCAGTTTTCAGTGCCAGTTTCCAGTCTGAAACTTAAAAACTGCGACTGTTTTTACTCTTTTTCAAAGTATTCAGTTTCGGTGCTAGTTTCCCGTTTAAAGATTGAAACTGCGACTCTTTACTTTCTTTTCAAGAATTCGCCTTTCAGTGTAAAAACTGTGACTGCGACTGTAAACTGTTTACTTTCTCGGAATCCATTTCACTTCATCCGCTTTTAAGTCAGACGACAACTTCCGTGCCAAGACAAAAAGGTAGTCAGAAAGTCGGTTTAAGTACATAATTGCGATTTCAGGAACGTGTTCATTATGGCTTAAATGTACTGCCAAACGCTCTGCACGGCGGCATATACAACGTGCTATATGACAATGTGACACGGTTGAATGACCGCCAGGTAAAACAAAATGAGTCATTTGCGGAAGACTTTCTTCCATTTTATCAATTTCGTTTTCTAATAATTCAATATCAGAATCAATTATTCCAAGGTTTTTTAGTCGTAGTTCGCCATTTTTTAAGACTTCTTTTTCTTGTGGAGTTGCTAAAATTGCTCCAACAGTAAAAAGGCGATCCTGAATTTCTATTAAAATAGTTTTATAATGAGAATCAATTTCCTGATCCCGAATGAGACCTATATAAGAGTTCAATTCATCAACAGTTCCATAGCTGTCAATTCGAATATCATCTTTAGGAACACGCGTACCTCCAAAAAGAGCCGTCGTTCCTTTATCTCCTGTTTTTGTATATACTTTCATTTTTATTTTAGATTGTAGATTTATGATTTTAGATTGAAAAAATATAACTCAAAATTTAGATGTAGAAAATAATCTAAAATCTAAAATCAGAAATCTAAAATTACTTTGTAGTATCACTTTCAATGACACCATCACGTAAACGAATTACACGATGTGCATAGGCTGCGATATCTTCTTCGTGTGTTACCAAAATCACCGTATTTCCAAGAGCATGAATATCTCCAAAAAGTTTCATGATTTCTACAGAAGTTTTACTGTCTAAATTTCCTGTTGGTTCATCGGCTAATATAATAGAAGGTTTATTGACCAAAGCACGGGCAATTGCCACACGCTGACGTTGTCCTCCCGAAAGCTGGTTTGGCTGATGATCCATTCTGTCTGCAAGATTTACTTGGGTTAAAACCTCAACAGCACGTGTATTGCGTTCAGATTTTGAATGTCCGGCGTAAATCATTGGTAAAGCAACATTATCTAAAGCTGTGGTTCTGGGCAAAAGATTAAAAGTTTGAAATACAAACCCAATTTCTTTATTTCGAATTCCCGCCAGTTCATCGTCTTTCATTTGGCTCACATCTTTTCCGTTCAAAACATAATGTCCCGAAGTTGGCGTATCCAGACAGCCCAATAAATTCATTAAAGTCGACTTTCCGGATCCGGAAGGTCCCATTAAAGCTACATATTCTCCTTTGTTGATTTCTAAATCGATTCCTTTTAAAACATAAACGATTTCATTACCAAGTACAAAATCTCGTTTGATGTTAGTTATTTTAATTAATGGATCTGCCATTTCTTTTTACAATTTTGGATTTAAAAGTACGAAACACTTTTCAATAATATATAAGTAGTGCTTAATTGATTTTTGTTACAAGATTGTAAGCAGTAGTAATAGCCTTTTTTAAGAACAATTTCATTTTTTAATAAATTATAATCTAATACAAGAAATAATTGTTATATGATTTTAAAATCATTTTACATAATTATCATATTTTCTAAATTTTATTAAATTATTTTTATTTTAATGATTAAATTTTTAATAATTATTTAGAATAATTCATTTTTTTAACTATATTTGTCTTGTAACTTTTAAAAATCAAAATTATGAAAAACATACAAATTTTATCAGGAATTGCATTAATTGCATTAAGTTTTACATCATGTAAAGACGAAAAACAAGAACAAGCTAAAAAAACAATCGACGCATACGTAACGTATGTAGATTCAGTAAAAAATGTAAAAGCTGATGACTTAAAAGCAGATTGGAAAGATGTTGAAGCAGAATACAACAGAAGAGCTGAAAATGCACAATTGGCGCTTGCAGATATTAAAGACAATGCCGCTGAAACTGAAAGAATTAATGAAAGCAAAACGAAGTATGAGGAGTTTAAAACCGGAATGGCTGCAGCTCTTGCGCCTCCAGCGGTATCACCTAAACAACAATTGCGTAATGCATTATTTGGAGAAGGAAAAATTGGTGATGATATGAGTTTTGCCTGGGTAAATGCTCAAAACATTCATAGTGTATACCAACAATTTGTACATACTGTAGAAAATAATAAAGACAGTTATTCTCGTGAAGACTGGGATGAAATTAAATTAATGTATGAAGCATTAGACAGTCGTAAAAATACAGTTGAAAAAGAAGGACTTTCATCAGAAGATAACAGAAAAATTGCAGGTTTAAAAATTAAATTTGCTCCAATGTATACTGTTAACAGAATGGGAGCTAAATCTGAAGAAACAGCAGCAGCTAAAAAATAAGTTATTGGTTTAAATTTAGATTTGAAAAATGGCAATCAGAAATGGTTGCCATTTTTTTATGCTCTTAAAATAAAATGTTCCTTTTTTTGTTCGCGTCTGAAAAATACAAATCCCCATTGAAAAGTGTCTATTGTTACGATTACTTTAGGATGATTTTTAATAATTTCCCAAGCTTCTTCCATTTCTGCCGACCAATGAATGTCATCAAATATCCAAACAGAATCATTGTCAATAGTTGGCAATAATAGATCAAAATAAGCTAAAGTTGCTTTCTTAGAATGATTACCGTCGAAATAGATTAGATTGAAGTTCTCAGTCTCAGTTTTCAGTCTCAGTTGAATGTCCTGAAAATAGCTTTCAAATTCTGTTATAACGCAATTAACATTATTGAAATTGAATTTTTGCAATTGTGATTGACCTTGATTTGCCGTTTGCGGACAGCCTTCGAGTGTAATTACTTTTGCTTTCGTCCCGAGGCTTCGAGACCCTAAAGCAAGGGCAGAAGTAGCCAAACCCAATGAAGTTCCTATTTCGAGAATGTTTTTGGGTTCAAAATATCGGGTTACACGAAATAACAATTCAGCTCTTTTTGGAGAAATTCCGGCAGTTTTAGCAATTTTAGAAATTTGCCTTCTATTCGATTTAAAAACTCTTGATCCTGCACCAAAATCAGTAACTTCTATGAAATTTTTATTCGCTAAAAGGGATTTTCTGTAATTTTTTAAAATAGAATATTCCGGCTTATCTTTTTTATCATAAAAACATTTCGTCAATAAATGGAATACAAATGGCGAATGTACTGCATGTTCATTTTTAGAATGCCACAAGAATTTGAGATATGATTGTATTTGAAACAGCATAAAAGTATTTTCAGGAAAACGCGAAGATACAAATCAGCTATCTTTAATCAAAAGAAATAAAAAAGCCCGATCGTTATTAGATCGGGCTTTTTATAATGTATTTTAATGACAGATTATCTGTAGATATTCTCTCCTTTATTTGATTTCCATTGTTGTTCAAAGTATTCAGCATCTTCATCATTACGAGTGTGAACACCTAAAACTACGTGACCATCTTTAATACCTGATTCGTAAACTTTTGCTCTTTCTTCAGGAATACCAGAACCCACCAAAGCACCAATTAAACCACCAGTAATTCCTCCGGCACCGGCACCGGCTAATCCTGCTGCAAGCGGACCCGCAATAATTAGTCCTAAACCAGGAATAACAAGACTTGTTCCTAAAGCTGCGATAACGCCTACGATTGCGCCAATAGTTCCTCCAATTGCAGAACCTGTTCCAGCTGTTTCTGCTGCTTTTGTTCCTAATTCAGAGTGATCGTCTTTATCAGAATAATGTTTTTTTCTTGTATCGTCAGACATAATAAGATTGATTTCATCTTTTGTATATCCTCTTTCACTTAATGTTTCGTAAGCTCTTTCTGTACTATCTCTATCAGAAAACATTCCTGTTAGCATTGTACGTTTGTTACTGTCTGGGTTATGTAAATTTTCCATTTGTATATATTTTAAATTGTGAATTCGTTTTCACTTATACAAATCTCGTTAAACCACTTTATTTATATTTATACAATTATTCCAAATTCTTACATACTGATTTTAACATTTTCGGAATTTTAAGCACTTTTTTTGATAGTCTATTGAAAACTTTAAAAAATCTGGGTTTAGTGTTAGTCTCAGTTTTCAGTCTCAGTTTTCAGTCTCAGTGGATTGGTTTTTTAAAAATAGGTTTTTTCTTATTTTTTATATATCCTTGTGAAAAACTAAACAATGGATTTTAAAGAATTACTGGCTTACAAAAAATCGTTTGAACTTGCGATGGAAATATTTGAACTTTCTAAGTCATTTCCGAAGGAAGAAAAATATTCTTTAACAGATCAAATAAGGCGTTCTTCCAGAAGTGTTTCGGCAAATATTGCAGAATCATATAGGAAGAGACGATATGTAAACCACTTTATAAGTAAACTAACGGATAGTGATGCTGAAAATTCGGAAACCAATGTTTGGTTAGAATTTTCGCTCAAATGTAAATACATCAATGAAAAAACATTTGAAAGTTTAAATTATAAAAGTCACGAAATTGGAAAACTAATAAATTACATGATAAACAATCCTGGTAAATTTGGATGCAATACATAATTTCTCAAACTAAAAAATGAAAACTGAAAACTGAGACTGAAAACTAAAAACTATCCCTCGATCTTAGCCGAAAGCTCAAACCAACGTTCTTCTTTCTGATCTATTTTATTGATGATATTTTGCAGTTCATTTGCTTTTTTCTCGATATCTGCGTCGGCAACTTTTCCGTCAGAGAATAACTGTTCGATTTTAGTTTTATCAATTTCCAGATCTTTAATTTCTCTTTCTAGTTTTTGATATTCTTTTTGCTCGTTGAAACTCAGATTTCCTGTTGGATTATTTTGTTTCCAGTCTTTTTTGTCGGCTTTGTTTTCTTCTTTTTGAGCAACATCGGCGCTGTCTTCATAAGCTCTAAAATCAGAATAGTTTCCTGGAAAGCTTTCGATTTCTCCTTTTCCTCTAAAGATAAATAAGTGATCTACAATTTTATCCATAAAATAACGGTCGTGCGAAACCACCAATAAACATCCCGGATAATCTAAAAGGAAACTCTCTAAAACGTTCAATGTTACAATATCTAAATCATTTGTAGGCTCATCGAGAATCAAAAAGTTAGGATTCTGAATTAAAACAGTACATAAATACAAACGTTTTAATTCGCCACCGCTTAATTTTTCGACAAAATCATATTGTTTTTTGGCATCAAAAAGAAAACGTTCCAACAATTGCGAAGCCGAAATCATTCGTCCTTTTGCAAGCGGAATAAATTCTCCGTATTCTTTAATAATATCTATAACACGCTGATTTGGTTTCGGGTTGATTCCGCTTTGCGTATAATATCCAACTTTTATAGTTTCACCTTTTACTACGCGTCCGCTATCTAATGGAATTGTTCCGGTAAGAAGATTTAAGAAAGTCGATTTTCCGGTTCCGTTTTTACCAATAATTCCAATACGTTCTCCACGCTGAAAATCAAAACTAAAATTGTCAAGAATAACGTGATCTTTGAATTTTTTAGAAATTTTGTGAAGCTCGATAATCTTGCTTCCCATACGTTCCATATTAATTTCAAGTTCAACTTTATTTTCGAGACGACGGCTTTGTGCTTTTTCTTTAATTACATAAAAATCATCCTGACGAGATTTTGATTTTGTAGTTCTCGCTTTTGGCTGACGGCGCATCCATTCTAATTCTTTTACGAATAAGTTTTTTGCTTTGTCAACGCTGGCATTTTCAGAAGCGATTCTCTCTTCTTTTTTCTCTAAGTAATAAGAATAATTTCCTTTGTATTGGTATAATTTACCATTGTCAAGTTCGATGATTTCATTACAAACACGCTCCAAAAAGAAACGGTCGTGCGTAACCATAAACAATGTAATGTTTTCTTTTGCAAAATAACTTTCCAGCCATTCGATCATTTCAAGATCTAAGTGGTTGGTTGGCTCATCAAGAATCAATAAATCTGGGCGATTAATCAAAATGATTGCCAATGATAGACGTTTCTTTTGTCCACCAGAAAGATTTTTTACTTTAAGTTTAAAATCTTCCAGTTTTAATTTAAATAAAATTTGCTTGTATTGCGTTTCAAAATCCCACGCATTATGCTGATCCATTCCGTCAAAAGCTTTTTGGTATGCTTCTTCGTCATCCGGATTTTCAAGTGCTTTTTCGTAAGCCTCAATTACTTTCAGCGTTTCATTATCTGAAGCAAAAATACTTTCTTCAATCGTTAATTCCTCCTGTAGATTATTATCCTGAGAAAGAAACGCCATTCTAATTCCTTTTCTCAAAACAACCTGACCCGTATCTGGTTCGTCCAAACCATTGATAATACTCATAATGGTTGTTTTTCCGGAACCATTTTTGGCAATAAAAGCTATTTTTTGGTCTTTATTAATACCAAATGAAATGTTGTCAAATAATGTTCTTTCACCAAAAGACTTCGATATGTTTTCTACAGATAAGTAATTCATGTTATTAAGTTGCTTAAAATCAAATAATTGTAATGTTTTTAAACATACAGGTCTCTAATTTAGTCTCTAGCTTTAAAGAGACTGATTTTTATTTAAGCGGCAAAGATACCCTTTTGAACGTAACAAAAAAAGATAGCGCTACGCTATGATGTTTTAAAATATTAATTATTTAATAATTCGATCCTTTTGGAAATTAATTCAGCCAATTTGTTTTTTTGATCTATTGAAAGAAAACTATTTTCAATCCACCAATATGCTTTACTAAGTTTTTTAAAAAATTGGTTATATGTATTTAATATTTGTTTTTCAGTAAGGTTCAGGCTTTTGCCTAATGCATCGAAATCTTTTTTTGTTAGTTTATTTTTTCGTCCATTAATAGTAAGGCTCATTTGTTCTGGTTCATTTGAAATTACAAGATATGTGCTAACTAAATCATAAGCCGGACTTACAAGAAATTGTCCATTTTCTCTCTCAAGCATAGAGAAATTTTTTAGATGCATATCAGCATTACCTGTTATAAAACTAAATAAAATTATTTCAAAGTATCTCAATGAGTCCAGTCCGGGTTGAGAAGAATATTGACGAATAATTTTTCCTGTTTTTTCATGACTTCCTCTATATTTATGTTCTGTAAGTGTTTCTGTGAGTTGGCACAAATCTTCACAAGCTAATTTTTTTTCGCCAAGTCGTTCAAATCTTTTGGTTAAGTAAGCCAGATTACCGCTGGGAAGTCTTATTAAACCATGAATGGCCGTTTCAATACCAAATATTTGAGCCAGGTGCATACAAAGGTCTTCATTTTCAGGTAACAATTGAAATGTTTCGCTTTGTGGTTTAAAAATGTAATTACTTTTATTATCAGTAATTGTAAATCGGATGTCGTTTTTACTTTCCTCCAACCATAAACTTAGTTTTGGCTGTACGCCTGTAATTGCCGCTTTAGTATCTATTACTTCTTTTGCATACAATGTCAGTTTTTTTTCATCAATATCAATTATTGGCATTGTTTTGATTCCAAATGTTTTTTTTATACATTTAGAATGATAATCGATTTCTTCGTTTGTTAGTTCTTTATAACACAGTAAACAATTCATATTGTATTAATTATACTTATGTCGCCAATACAGTCTCTACATAATGTTAGTAATAAGCTCATTCGATCCCTCGGATTAAGTTTCCAATTATCAATAGCAATTTTTAATAACCATCCCTCAGGGATTAAACCGTCAAAAAATGGAATCATGTTTTTATCTGTAAATAATTCCTCTCTTACGGGCAATGTTCTGCTTACGGGACCATATTGAGGATTTTGTATATATGTAGAATCATATTGAAAGAAATATCCATCTTCATTTTCCCAAATTAAACCTGCCAAAAGCTCTTTTTTATAAACTAATCCTTTTTTCATTACTTATTGTTCTTCTATTTGTTGAATATCACTATGAGCAATTTTTTCGATTATTTGGTCATCTGTTTTTTGGTGATATTTTATCATATTCATGTTAGATATAAATTCCCAAGCGGTAATTTTATTTTCTTTGAAATCAAATATTTCGTTAACGAACATTCCATATTTTATTGTCTTGTTTTTCAGGGTAATTTTAATAGCCTTGAGAAGAAAGTTAGAAACTATATCATAAGGATCCAGTTGTTGTTTTGCAGGAGTCAATTCAAAACCAAATAAAGATAATACTAGTTCAACTTTATCTAACTGAAGCGTTTTTTTTCCTTGTTCTAACTCTCTTATAAAACGAATTCCAACACCAGCTTTTAACGCTAGGTCTTCTTGTGTAAAACCAAGTTTTTTACGATGATATTTAATAAACGGAGATAAGTTGCTCATAATTTATGCGTTTACGGGTATAAATATAGTAATTTTAATCAATATTGTACCCGTAAGGGTATAATATATGTAAAAATTAATAAAAAAATCCCTTACGGGTATAGATTTTTAATTCAAAACTAAAAAAGAGACTCGAAAGCCTCCTTGTATATTAAGATATTATAGATTAATGTTCTATTTGTCCTTGATTAATTTTTCAAGCCTTGCCATCATTTCATCTTTTTCTTTCAGCATACGCTCAAATAAAGCAATCTTTTCTTCGTGAAGTTTTTTTAACTCTTCGATAGGATTGAAGTTGAATGTGGAGTTAGGATTTCCAACACAGGCATTATCTCCAAAAGTATTAGAAATAACATTTATCGCATGCTCTTCATCAAAATTTTGAAAAGCTTCAACAGGAATTTTTAATATATCTGAGATTTGATTTAGTAGATCAACTTCAATTATATCTTTTTGCTCCAACATAGAAATTTTCTTTTGATTCCAGTCATTTCCCAAATCAAAAGCCAATGCTTCCTGTTTGATTCCAAGCATTTCTCTAAAACGTTTTACGTTTCTTCCTTGATGTATTTTTTGTTCCATAATGAATATCAATTTTCTGAAGGCTCAAAGATAAAGCCATTTGTATGTCTTATAAATAATTATTAAGAAATTATTTATTGATTAGTTTTTCAAGCCTTGCCATCATTTCATCTCTTTCTTTCAACATACGTTCATACAACGCGATTTTTTCATCATACAATTGAACGATTTTATCAACGGGATTGAAAGAAGGCTGATAGCTAAATCCAGAAGCTACCGCATTATCTTTAAAATCTTGAAATGAATAGGTATTTGCAATAATATTCACCGCATGTTCTTCATCAAAATTTTGAAAAGCCTCCACAGGAATTTTTAATATATCTGAGATTTGATTTAGTAGATCAACCTCGATTATGTCTTTTTGTTCCAGCATAGAAATTTTCTTCTGATTCCAGTCATTTCCCAAATCAAAAGCCAATGCCTCTTGTTTGATTCCAAGCATTTCTCTAAAACGTTTTACGTTTCTTCCCTGATGTATTTTTTGTTCCATAATGAATATCAATTTTTCTGAAAGCTCAAAGATAAAGCCATTTGTATGAAAAAGTATGAGTTTCAAAGATAAAAAAATAGTAAACTATTATATCGCGATTTGCGAATTATTTGTGCAGATAGGAATTCAATACGGGACTTAAATCTAAATAATGAATTTGCTGCGGAACATTGATTATCGGTTTTCGAACCAAAGATTCATTTGTCAGATAATAATGCAAACCATCTTCTGACGAAATTCCTTCGATTTGATGAAAAGGAAGTGAAAGATTTATTCTTCGTTTATTTCCTGATAGAAAATCATTGTTTTTAAAATCGTATAATACATATAAAAATGATTTCCCCGTTTTTGAATAACCACAAAGTACAATCAATTTTTTTGATTCTAAATATGTCGCGCCTGTTACAAGAGCTTTTGTATCAAGAGTTTGTTTAAATTGTGCAATATGGTTTCCGGATTTATTTGGTAACGCATAAATACTGGTTTTTGATGATTTCCATTGTTTCGTAAACAAATAAACAGAGTCTTTGGAAACTATAAAAGCTTCGCAGTCAAAATTGGTCGTGTTTCCTTTTTGTGCGGTAAAATCAGTTTGGTCAGCATAAGAAAAAGAAATTTTTTCGATAATTGGATTTCCATTTAAAAATGATTTTTTTTCAATTTTTAAAATGTTTAAATCAGTACGGTTTCCGGTGTAATTATTGCCAAAATCACCAATATATAAATACGAGCTGTCTTGCGAAATTTCTTCCCAGTCATGATTTATCACTTTATCCAAAATGATTTTTTTCTGAATTTTTCCCAGAGAATCTAATCCGTAAATTGTTTTATCATGATCGTCATTATGAGTCCATAATAAATGATCGAAAGCAATTAATCCCGACGTTTCTTTTACAGAATCACTTAATTTATTCGAATATTGTGGTCTTATTTTAAAGTTTGCATATTGACAGTTTCCGTCATTTATTGTTGCCGCTGCATTATAATTTTTAGATAAAATATCTGTACAGCCAGAAACCTGCGCAAATGCTGCGATTGTGCTAATAAAGAAAAAGAATATCGTTTTTATCATTATTCGAAAACTATTTTCTTAAAATTTAAAAAACTGATTGTTAGCAATAATTTCTTTTAAATTAGAAATATAATCTGTTTTTACTTTCTGGCTAAATGA
Organism: Flavobacterium sp. N1736; assembly: GCF_025947065.1. Classification (NCBI taxonomy): domain Bacteria; kingdom Pseudomonadati; phylum Bacteroidota; class Flavobacteriia; order Flavobacteriales; family Flavobacteriaceae; genus Flavobacterium; species Flavobacterium sp. N1736. Next base: position 2,678,254 of record NZ_CP109994.1, on the reverse strand, counting down.
TGCAATATGATTGCTATGATGAACATCTGTTCCTGTAAAATCGTACATTCCTTTTTTCAAAAGCAAATCTGCGGTTTTATTTACCGTGTCACCATAATAACCCACTAAAGCCAATAAATTTAATTGAAATAAACAACCTGCTTTTTTCAATTTTTCGTATTCAGAAAAGTTTTTATGATAAAACAAATATCTTTCGGGATGTGCCAAAACCGGAATATATCCGGCAACTTGCAAATCAAAAAGTATTTTATACAATTGCACCGGAGCATTTATATAAGACATCTCGACCAAAACATAATTATCTTTTAAGGTAAGAAGTTTTTCAGATTTAAAATGATTTTCAAACCAATCATCCATAAAATATTCGGCAGCAGCCAAAAACGGAACCTTAATATTATGGTTTTCTAGCGCAAGTTTTGTTTCGATAGAATTGGCAATAATAACGTCAGGCGAATTATTCCAGATATAATGGCTAATATGCGGCGTTGTAATAAATTGCGAAATACCAATTTCTTTAAACGCTTTTGCCAGTTTTGTGGTTTCTTTTATGGTTTTTGCACCATCATCAATTCCGGGTAATAAATGAGAATGAATATCAATATAATCTTCTGAAAGAAGATCTTTTAAATGCGGTTTTGATTTAAAGAATGATAACATGCGGTAAAAGTAAAAATAAATAAGTTGTATTTTCTTACCGTCGCAGTTTTTTATTTATGAGGATTATTAGTAATATATAGCGGTTGAAAGATAAGTTTTGCGCTTTGTTAATTATGTTATATTTTGCATTGCAAAAAATGTAACATTTTATGAAAATCAAAGAAAATTTATACAATCAAAGAATAATTTCAATAGATGCCTTACGCGGAATCACGATTTTTGTTATGATTTTTGTAAATGAACTCGCAAGCGTAAAAAATGTTCCGCAATGGATGAAACACATGCCTGCAGATGCAGATGCGATGACTTTTGTTGATCTGGTATTCCCTGCGTTTTTATTTATTGTTGGTATGTCGGTTCCATTTGCGTTTAATGCACGATTACTAAAAGGAGATTCGACCAAAACAATTTGGACACATACTTTAAAAAGAGCTTTGGCTTTAATTATTATTGGCGTTTTTATGGTCAATGCCGAATATGGTTACGATGCAACAAAAATGATAATTGCACCCGCTTTTTGGGGACTTTTAGCCTATTCAATGCCAATTCCTATTTGGAATAAATACCCAAAAGATTTTCCGCTTTGGCTTAAAAACACCCTTCAATATGGCGGAATATTGGTTTTAATAACACTTTATTTTTTATATGTTCAGGATAACGGTAAAATAGGAATGACGCCAAAATGGTGGGGAATTCTTGGTTTAATTGGCTGGGCGTATCTTTTTACTGTAATTTATTATTGGCTGGTTTCGGGAAAATTGTGGGCAATGATTGCTTTTCTTGTCGTATGTGTTGCCGCTAATTCGGCTAATTTGACAGAAGGTTTGGCTTTGCCGGAATGGTTTCGTTTTATTGCCGGACATTTAACGCACGCTTCTTTAGTAAGTGCCGGCGTAATTATTTCGTTATTGTTTTTCGATCGAAAAATTCCGCTTAAAATCAATTGGCAGGTGATTATTTTCGCCATTTTATTTTTTGCAACAGGATATTTATTGCGCCCGTATTTCGGAATATCAAAAATAAAAGGAACTCCTTCCTGGACGATGTTTTCTGCAGCAATTTGTACCGTTTTATTTTACTTTTTGTATTGGTTAATGGAAATTAAAAAACAAACCAAATGGAGCGATTTTTTCATGCCAGCCGCTGCAAATCCGTTATTGATTTATATTTTGCCGGGCGTTATTTATTATTTTAATCTGGCTTTTAAAATCGAAATTATACCGGAATATTTCCGTGAAGGATTACCGGGAATAATCTGGTCACTCGTATTCTCAACAATTATGTTACTTGTCATGAAAATTTGCAATAAGTATAAAATTCAATTACATCTTTAGAAAGTTTCAGGTTTCAGGTTTCAAGTTTCAGGTTCACGTTGCGTTAACCTGAAACTTGAAACTTAAAACCTGAAACAAATTTTATTATTTTAAAATCATCTTCTGTCTTGAATAAAGCTTTAAATTTGTAAGAAGTTGTTTCTTAAAACCTTACGAGATGAAAAATGTAAAATTTCTAATTACTTTATTTTTTATTTTTCTAATGTCGTTTTGTTATTCACAAAATGATTCGGTTGTAAACAACAAAAAAGATATTTTAGATGTTCTCTACAAACTTTTTCATAAAAACGATTCCCTTGCACGAAATACCGACAAAAAAGTAGCGTTTTCGTTGCTTCCTGTTCCTATAGATGCAGATAAAAATGCAGGATTAGTCGTTTCGTTTTTAACCACTTTTTATCTCGGAGACAGAAAAACCACGAGTATGTCGCAGGTTACTTTTTCGCCTTATTTTAGTTTTACCAAACAATATGTATTTCCCATTCAGACTTATATATATACAAAAGATGATAAATGGAATTTTATTGGCGATTATCGATTTATGATTTATCCGCAGCCAACTTATGGTTTGGGAGAACATAATACAGATCAAAAAATGTCGACTTTAGATTATCAGCAATGGCGTTTTTACCAATTTGCAACCCGAAAAATAATTGGAAATTTCAGGCTCGGATTAGGTTTGCTGCTGGACAATTATCAGAATATTTCTGAGGAATCTTATATCGATGAAGAAACCGATTATTCAAAATATATGAATGGAGATTTCGCTGACGAAAATTCTTTTGGAGTTGCGATTCAGGGTTTATATGATTCGCGGAAAAATAACGTAAATCCTGAGCAAGGTTTATACGTAGAAGCAGATTACAGAATAAATACAAGCGGAGTAAAAGATGAAAAATGGAAATCTTTTTATTTTGATGCCAGAAAATATCATTCTTTCAGTAAAACCAAACACAGGGTTTTAGCGTCCAGAGCATTTTATTGGTCTACTTTTGGAGGAAAACCGCATTATCTCGATTTACCAAGTATTGGCTGGGATCGTGACGGCAAAACGGGCAGGGGTTTTACCAGAAACAGGTTTCGAAGCAATGCACTTATTTATTTCGAAACAGAATATAGAACTGATATTACCAAAAATGGTTTTCTTGGTGCTGTATTTTTTACCAATATTTCTTCGGTTTCAAAATTAGATACATACAAATTCAGTAAATGGAATCCCGCCGTAGGAACCGGAATTCGTGTTAAATGGAACAAACAAAATAATAATAATTTGATATTGGATTTTGGCGTCAGTAAAAACGATTGGTCTTTGCGATTGGGTTTAGCCGAAAATTTCTAACTTTCGAAAAAATCCACAGATCAAATTTTCATGGAATTATCCGTTATTATTCTCAATTATAATGTGCGCTATTTTCTCGAACAATGCGTTTTAAGTGTTCAGGAAGCAATTTCTAAACTTGATGCCGAAATAATCGTAATCGACAATAATTCTACAGATGACAGTTGTTTAATGATGCAGGAACGATTTCCGGAAGTAAAATTGATTGAAAACAAAGAAAATTTTGGTTTTCCAAAGGGAAATAATATTGCAGTCGATTATGCAAAAGGAAAATATGTCTGCATTTTAAATCCCGATACCGTTGTTGCAGAAGATACTTTTACGAAGATTCTGGCTTTCGCCGAAAGGCAAACGAACTTAGGAATTATTGGATGCAAATTAATTGACGGAACAGGAAGTTTTCTCCCGGAAAGTAAACGCGGAATTCCAACGCCCTGGGTTGCTTTTACGAAGTTTTTTGGTTTGTATAAAATCTTTCCCAAATCGAAACTTTTTAATCAATATTATGCACAGCATTTGAGCGAAAATGAAACCGGAGAAGTAGAAATACTTGTTGGCGCTTTTATGCTGATGAAACGAGATCTATATCTGGATTTAAAAGGTTTTGATGAAGATTGTTTTATGTATGCCGACGATATTGATTTGTCGTATCGCGCTTTGCAGCTGCAAAAAAGAAATTTCTATTTTCATGAAACTACGGTTTTACATTATAAAGGTGAAAGTACCGTAAAAGACGAAAAATATATGAAACGTTTTCAGGAAGCAATGACATTTTTTTACCAAAAGCATTTTAAGAAATCACTGTTTTTTTCTATCTTCTTTAAAATTGGAATCGTGTTTTTTTCTTTTGTTAAAATGTTTCAGGGGAAACCGAAAGAAAAATCATTGCCGGAAACTTATTTTTTATACTCTTTAAATGCGAAATTGTCTGAAAAGTTGACTTTTATTTTGAAAAATAAAGTGGTGATTTTCGATTTCAAAAAAGAAAAAATGGTAAATTCGTCGCAGATTTCGAAAGGTAAAAGAGTTGAGATTATTTTAGATAATCACTATGTTTCGTTCAAAAAATGTATCAAAATCATAGAAACTCTTAAAGATAAGAGCATTACTTTTAAAATTTTCCCTAAAAAAGCAAATTTTATTATCGGAAGTAATTCAAGAAATGATAGAGGTCAAATTATAAAAATTGAGTAAAAAATTATATTAAATGTAATTTATATTTAAAATATTCAGTAATTTCGCAATCTGAAAATTAAAATCATCCTTGAGATTAACAATATGGCAAGATTTGAATTAAAACTTCCTAAAATGGGAGAAAGTGTCGCTGAAGCAACTATTACAAACTGGTTGAAAGAAGTTGGAGACAAAATTGAAGCTGACGAAGCAGTACTAGAAATCGCAACTGATAAAGTGGATAGCGAAGTGCCAAGCGAAGTTTCAGGAATTTTGGTAGAACAATTATTTGGCAAAGATGATTTAGTTCAGGTTGGTCAAACCATTGCAATTATTGAAACCGAGGGCGATGCTCCGGCAGCTAAAGTTGTTGAAGAAGTTGCTGCTCCGGTTGAGGTTGCTGATCCCGAAACTTCGGGAGAACAAACGATAGAAGCGGCAAAGGAAACTGTTGCTGCGCCTCAGGATTTTGCAGGATCGGATAAATTCTTTTCTCCATTAGTGAAAAATATTGCAAAAGAAGAAAATGTTTCTATTGCAGAATTAGACAGTATTAATGGTTCCGGAAAAGATGGCAGAGTTACTAAAGAAGATATTTTAAAATACGTTGAAGATCGCAAATCCGGTGTTATAACTCCAAAAGCTGAGCCTGCTAAAACTGAGGCTGAGTCTGCGACTATAACTCAACCTAAAACTGAGCCTGCGACTGTAATAAGCGAAGCTAAAACTGCGACTGTAACCCCAGTTGCTCAAAAAAGCCATCAGGCGGTTCCGGTTTCTGTAAATGGAGGTGACGAAATCATCGAAATGGACAGAATGCGTAAACTGATTTCAGGATACATGATCGCTTCGGTACAAACTTCGGCACACGTACAATCGTTTATAGAAGTTGATGTTACCAATATTGTAAAATGGAGAGATAAAGTTAAAACTGCTTTTGAAAAAAGAGAAGGCGAGAAGCTGACTTTTACGCCAATTATGATGGAAGCGGTTGCAAAAGCATTAAAAGATTTCCGGGAATGAATATTTCTGTTGATGGCGAATACATCATCAAAAAGAAAAATATAAATTTAGGAATGGCGGCAGCTTTACCAAACGGAAATTTAATTGTACCGGTTATTAAAAATGCCGATCAGTTAAATCTTGTTGGAATGGCAAAAGCGGTTAACGATTTAGGAAACCGTGCTAAAGCAGGAAAACTAAAACCAGACGATACACAAGGCGGAACTTACACCGTTACTAATGTAGGGACTTTTGGAAGTGTTTTTGGAACGCCAATTATCAATCAGCCACAAGTGGGAATTCTGGCTTTGGGAGCAATTCGTAAAGTGCCTGCGGTTATCGAAACTCCGGAAGGTGATTTTATCGGAATTCGTCAAAAAATGTTCTTATCGCATTCTTACGATCATAGAGTAGTAGACGGCGCATTAGGAGGAAGTTTTGTAAAACGTGTTGCCGAATATTTAGAGGCTTTTGACGTAGACAGAGATTTTTAAAAATCATAATATTATAAATAATTAACCCTTTTAACATTTTAAATGTTGAAAGGGTTTTCTTTTGCCCGAATTTCTGTAATACGTAGTATAAATGCTTAACTTTCTAAAAAAAACGGGGAAAATTCGTCTTTAAAATTTATATTTGTAGACTTATAAAATTTAAATATGGAACTTAAACTCAACAAACCAATTTGCTTTTTTGACCTTGAAACAACAGGGATTGATATCGGAAAAGATAGAATAGTAGAAATTTCAATATTTAAAGTTTTTCCTAACGGAAATAAAGAAAGTAAAACATGGTTGGTAAATCCTACCATTCCAATTCCACCGCAAACCACAGCTGTTCATGGAATTACCGATGAAAAAGTAGCAAACGAACCTACTTTTAACGAATTGGCGCCACAAATTCATAATATGATTAAGGACAGTGATTTGGGCGGATTTAATTCAGATCGTTTTGATATTCCGTTATTGGCAGAAGAATTACTTCGCGCGGGAGTTGATTTTGATATGAAAAACAAAGTTTCAGTAGATGTGCAGACTATTTTTCATAAAATGGAAGAGCGTACTTTAAGTGCTGCCTTGAAATTTTATTGTGGAAAAAGTCTTGAAAATGCGCATTCTGCAGAAGCAGATACTATGGCAACGTACGAAATTTTAAAAGCACAATTAGATCGTTATCCTGAATTAGAAAACGATATGAAAGTTTTGTCTGAATTTACAACCCGAAAAAAAATTGCCGATTTTGCCGGAATGATTGCTTTTGATAAAGACAATGAGGAAATTTTTACTTTTGGAAAACACAAAGGAGCAAAAGTAGAAAAAGTGTTAGAATCTGAGCCTGGATATTTCAGCTGGATTCAAAATGCCGATTTTCCTTTATATACCAAAAAAGTTCTGACAGCTATAAAATTAAGAAAGTTAAACACGAAATAAGTTTTCAGTCGCAGTGTCAGTATTCAGTTTATGCTGAGACTGATTTTGTGTTTACAAAGACTGTGACTGAAAACTGAGACTGAAAACTAAAAAGAATGAAAATAATCTGTATCGGTAGAAATTATGCCAATCATATTGAGGAATTAAAAAACGAAAGACCTGCAGAACCAGTGATTTTTATGAAACCTGATTCGGCGGTTTTATTGAAGCAGCATCCGTTCGTAATACCTGAATTTTCTGAGGAAATTCATCACGAAATAGAGATAATTGTTAAAATTAATAAAGTAGGAAAGTATATTGAGCCTAAGTTTGCACATAAATATTATGATGAAATTAGTGTGGGTATCGATTTTACTGCCAGAGATTTACAAGCCAAACTAAAAGAAAAAGGTTTACCTTGGGAAAAAGCAAAAGCATTTGACGGATCTGCTGTTATTGGAGATTTTTTACCAAAAACCGATTTTATTTCGATGGAAAATCTTAGTTTTGAACTGACAAATAATGCAAAAACAGTTCAAAAAGGCAATACAAGTCATATGCTTTGGAAAATTGATGAACTTATCTCCTATGTATCGCAATACTTTACATTAAAAATAGGAGATATTATTTTTACAGGAACGCCGGAAGGTGTTGCAGCAGTTCAGCCAAACGATGTTTTAGAAGGCTTTTTAGAAGATAAAAAATTATTTAGAATACAAGTAAAATAATGGCTTTAAAATATAACCTTTCGAAAGTGTATGCGCTTTCAGATAATGATCCTGAATTTGTAAACGAAATTCTTAAATTGTTTGTTACCGAAGTTCCTGAAGATTTAAAACAAATCAAAGAAGGAATTAAAAAGAAGGATCATAAATATGCCTATGCTTATGCGCATAAAATTAAACCAACTTTAGATTTACTAGGCTTAAATGTAGCTTTTGAAGAAATTCTTCAGGTTGAAGCATGGACAAAAGCCGAAGGCAAGAAAAAAGAAATAGTCGAAACCTTTAAAAGCATCAAAATACAAGTAAAAGAAGCGATCAAAGAAATCAAAAAAGACTTTGATATTTAATTGGACGTGACCCTATTTTAGGCCTTTTTAATTGAGGTCCAAAATAGGGCGGTCCCGAAACTACGGGACACTATATCTTTTGTTCCTGAAATTTTTCGTTTAACGTGCCGTTTCTTTTTGTCACAAAAGGATGCCGTTTCTACCCCTCACGCAAATCGTTTTCAACAACAACCTACTTTCTAATAATGACTTACTTTGTTGTAAGTAAAATATTCTATTCATATGAAAGCAACTATTATTACCATTGGAGATGAAATTTTAATAGGTCAGATTGTAGACACAAATTCTGGTTTTATAGCCAAATCCCTTGACCGAATTGGAGTTGAAACCAGAGAAATGATTTCCATAAGCGATGATAAAAAACATATTCTGGATACTTTCGCGCAACTTCAAAACAAAGTAGATGTCGTTGTTATTACCGGCGGATTAGGGCCAACAAAAGATGATATTACCAAGAAAACTTTCTGCGAATATTTTGATGATGAGTTAGTTGTAAATCCCGAAGTTTTGGCTCATGTAACAGAATTAATTGAAGGTTTTTACAAGAGACCAATCTCACAATTAAATAAAGATCAGGCATTAGTTCCGTCAAAATGTACCGTTTTGCATAATAAAGTAGGTACAGCGCCGGGAATGTGGATGAAGAAAGAAAATACCGTATTTATTTCGCTTCCGGGAGTTCCGTATGAGATGAAATATTTAGTTGAAGAAGAAATAATTCCGAAGATTGTTCGTGAATATAAACGTCCTTATATCATACATAAAACGATTTTAACGTACGGACAAGGCGAAAGTCTAGTTGCAGAACGTATTGAAGATTGGGAGAATAATTTACCTGAATTTATCAAATTAGCCTACTTGCCAAATCCGGGAAGAGTGCGTTTGCGCTTAACGGCAAGAGGAACAAATAAAGAAGAATTAGAAACTGCCATTGAAGAAAACGTAAAATCTTTAGATGCTATAATTCATGATATTATAGTAGGTTATGAAGAAAATGAAACCATAGAATCTGTAGTTGGAAAGATTTTGACGAAACAAAATAAGACTATTTCGACAGCAGAAAGTTTTACCGGAGGAAAAATTGCATCGATTTTATCGGCAGTTCCCGGAGCTTCAAAATATTTTAAAGGAAGTGTTGTTTCGTATAAAACAGAGGTAAAGGTTAATGTTCTTGGTGTCTCGCAAGATTTAGTAGATCAATTTTCGGTAGTAAGTGCACAAGTTGCATCGGCTATGGCTTTGAATGTGAAAGAGATGCTTAAAACAGACTATGCAATTGCAACAACTGGTAATGCCGGACCAACAAAAGGTGACTCAGATGCTGAAATTGGAACTGTTTTTATCGCTTTGGCTACTCCGAATGATATAATTGTTGAAGAATTTAATTTTGGTCAACCACGTGATAAAGTGATAGATAGAGCTTCGATTAAGAGCTTAGAAATATTACAGAAAGAAATTTTAAAAAATGTGCATTAATTTTTTGCTACAATGGTTTATTTTTCTTTTCTTTGCACCCTGATTTTGAATAACGATAAAAGATAAGTATAATGTCAAGAGTTTGTGACCTTACAGGTAAAAGAGCGATGGTAGGAAATAACGTTTCTCACGCTATGAACAAAACTAAGAGAAAGTTTTCTGTAAACTTAGTTAAAAAGCGTTTTTATCTTCCAGAAGAAGATAGATGGATTACTCTTAGAGTAGCAGCGTCTACGATAAAAACAATTAATAAAAATGGAATTTCTGCTGTTTTGAAAAAAGCGCAGTCAGAAGGATTTATCAAATAATCTTTTCCTAAATAAATATATAGCAAGATGGCAAAGAAAGGTAATAGAATCCAGGTAATTTTAGAATGTACTGAGCACAAGACTTCTGGTGTTCCGGGAACTTCTAGATACATTACAACTAAGAACAAAAAAAATACTCCGGATAGATTAGAGATTAAAAAATTTAATCCAATCTTGAAACGTGTAACTGTTCACAAAGAAATTAAGTAATAATTAGAGATTTTTGTAAATCTCAAATGGTTTTGCCATTTAGAGTTTTATAGAAACTTCAAATAACATTTGAATCATGGCAAAGAAAACCGTAGCATCGTTACAAACATCTTCTAAGAGATTATCAAAAGCCATCAAAATGGTAAAATCTCCTAAAACTGGTGCATATACATTCGTAGAATCTATTATGGCTCCTGAAGAAGTTGATACTTTCTTGAAAAAGAAATAATAACAATCACAGTATATAGAAAAGCTACTTTCATTCCGAAAGTAGCTTTTTTATTTTTATATTTGTTTAAAATTTAGAAAAGACTAATAATTGGTTTTTAAAAACATAGATTTTTATTTATGCTTCAAACTTTTATTCTAAAAGCTACGATTTTGCATAATTTAAACTTGTTAAAAGCAAATTGCCTTTTTTAAGCTTTCAGGCTTTTTTGGATATGCTAAAAATCCGAAAGCCGAACAATCTTATAATCTAAACAATAATGAGTTTTTTTAAAAAATTATTCTCTACTGATAAAAAAGAGACTTTAGACAAAGGTCTTGAAAAATCAAAAACTACTTTTTTCTCAAAATTAAGTAAAGCCGTTGCCGGAAAATCTAAAGTCGATGACGATGTTTTAGATGATCTGGAAGAAATTCTTGTAGCTTCGGATGTTGGTGTAAACACAACATTAAAAATAATTTCAAGAATCGAAAAACGTGTTGCAGACGATAAATATTTAGGAACAGAAGAATTAAATCAAATTCTTCGCGAAGAAATTGGAGGCTTACTATCTGAAACAAATAGAGGTGAAGCAACTGAATTCGAAATTCCGAAAGACAAAAAACCGTATGTTTTAATGGTTGTTGGCGTAAATGGAGTTGGAAAAACAACTACCATTGGTAAATTGGCTTATCAATTTAAAAAAGCAGGTTATAAAGTAGTTTTAGGTGCTGCAGATACTTTTCGTGCTGCTGCGATCGATCAATTGCAAGTTTGGGCAGATCGCGTAGATGTGCCAATTGTAAGACAAAATATGGGCAGCGATCCTGCTTCTGTAGCTTTTGATACTTTACAATCAGCAGTTGCGCAAAATGCAGATGTAGTTATTATTGATACTGCCGGACGTTTGCACAACAAAATCAATTTGATGAACGAACTTACGAAAGTAAAACGTGTAATGCAAAAAGTGGTTACTGATGCGCCTCACGATGTACTTTTAGTTTTAGATGGTTCTACAGGTCAGAATGCTTTTGAGCAGGCAAAACAATTTACAGCTGCAACCGAAGTAACTTCTCTGGCTGTAACTAAATTAGACGGAACCGCAAAAGGTGGTGTTGTAATTGGTATTTCAGATCAATTTCAAATTCCTGTAAAATATATTGGTATTGGTGAAGGAATTGAAGATTTGCAAGTCTTTAATAAATACGAATTTGTAGATAGTTTTTTTAAATAATCTCTTTTAGATAATTCAATGAGTTTTTCTTCTTTAAAAAATATAACGCCTCTTACTTTTTATTTCGGAAGCGTTATTTGTTTTGTTTTAGCAAATGTATTACGAAACAAAAGTTTGTCTTTTTACTACGTTTTATTGGTGTTAGGATTGGTTTTCTTTTTTATGGGAATCTTAAAGAGATTGCGTACCAAACGTTAATTACTGATATAAAGCGCTAATTTTCTCCCATAATTTTTCGTCAAAATCAGATAAGGCTAAGTTGACATCGTCAGCGGCATCTCCCATTCTGATAATTACCATGTTTTTGCTTGGTACAACATATATTTTCTGGTCGTTTTTGCCCAAAGCCATAAACATATCGTTTGGCGCTGTTGGAATTATACTTCCCGGAAATGTAAGCTGCGATTGCGGTAAATGGTAGGAAGTTTTACCATTTAGCCACCATAAATAACCATATCCTAAATTAATGTTTTGTGAAGTTGTAGTGGCTTCATTAAAATACGTTTCATTTAAAATTTGGTTATTATCCCATTTTCCCTTATTAAGCATTAAAAGTCCAAAACGCGCCATACTTCTTGATGTGCTGGTGTAAACGCTATTTACGCCAAGTTGAACCCAATTACCGTTCATGCCTATTTTATCTCTTAATTTGGCATTGAAATAATTCTCCCATGTTTGTGCGCTTGCTGCTGCAACAACATCTTGTAATTTCACGTAAACATTGTGATATGCCCAGCGTTTTCCGGCATCGGCTTTATAGATTAAGCTGGCAGGATCTACATCGTCAGTGCTGTCGTCTAAACCTGATGTCATGGTCAATAAGTTTTTGCAGGTAATTAAATTTTCCTGAGCAAGTGTTTCGCTTGTCCAGCCCGTACCAATATATTGTGATACTTTATTGTTGATGTTTAATAAACCTTCCTGTTGTGCAATTCCGGTTATTGTTGAAGTTAATGTTTTTCCTGCGCTTGCCCAATACCAATTTGTAGAGGCAGAATGCCCGTTAAAATAATTTTCCATGACAATTCGCCCGTTGACCAAAATGATAAAAGATTTGGAATGTTTGAGTTCTAAATAATCTAAAAGTGGCTGAACCGCATTTTGATTCCATTTTAAATCTGAAATCGAAGTTGTCTCCCAAGTGGTTCCTGTTGAAGGAGGAAAGTACATTGTTTGATCAGGCGCTGGCGTTGGTTCAGCAGGATCTGAACTGCATCCTGCCAATAGTAAGATTGTCAGGAATGTAGAAATGGTTTTAGTCATGTTTTTTTGGTTTTGGTTTAGGGTAAGACTAAAAATATGTAAAATAGTTTAAATTGCTTTTGTAAATTTCATCTCTTTTAAACGATATAAAGTTATCTTTGCAGATTACAAAAAATCTTTTGAAAACCGAAGCCCTAGCCCTGATGGAAGCGGTATCCTTTTTGTTTTTTCTTTAAAAATAAAAAGATATAGCGAACAGCAGGAAATAGCTTCTTATTCTTCTCCCAAAATTTCGGGATGATAAGAAAGACAATTATTGAATTTTAATATAATAGATATGAAAAACACTTTTATGATTTTGGTTTTATCGTTTTTGTTTGTAAGCTGTAAACAAGAAATTAAACCCGCTGATATTGCAAAATTGAATGGATATTGGGAGATTGAAAAAGTGGTTTTTGATAAAGGGGATGAGAAGGCATACGGAATGAATGAGAATTTTGATTTTTTTCAGATTAAAGGAACAAAAGGAACGCGAACGAAGGTTATGGCGCAGCTTGACGGAACTTTTTTGACGACAAATACGTTTGAAAATGTTTCGGTCAGGTTTACAGATAAAGGAACTTTTCTGGATTATAAAACGGATTATGCAAAGTGGAGTGAAGAATTAATTTCGATTTCGGAGAAGAATTTTGTAGTTAAAAATGATCAGAATAAAGAATATCATTATAAAAAAGCAGAACCTATAAATATTTTAAACGATGGCAAAAAGACTAAATAACGAAAGTACTATTGGGGCTGTTTTGCAACAGATTATTCAGGTGAATAAATTGCAGCCCGGCATGGATCAGATTGATGTAAAAGAGGCGTGGAGACAATTGATGGGAAATGGCGTAAATACGTATACGAAAAACGTTGTTTTAAAAGGAAGTACCTTATATGTGGAGCTTGGATCGGCAGTTTTAAGAGAAGAATTAAGTCACGGAAAATCAAAAATCGTTAAAATGATTAATGAAGAATTAGGGCGTGAAGTGGTGAAGGATGTTATATTACGTTGATTATAGATTTTAGAGTTCAGATTTTAGATTGCTGTACTTTATAAATAAGCTCTAAATAAAAATCCCGTTTCAATTTGAAACGGGATTTTTTTATTTTTTTTATTTTTAAATCTAAATTCAGAAATCTAAAATTTAAAATTGCTCTCTTCCTGCAAAGTGAAATGCGCCTTCGATTGCAGCGTTTTCGTCACTGTCAGAACCGTGAACTGCATTTTCTCCAATAGAAGTTGCGTATGCTTTACGAATAGTTCCTTCAGCAGCTTCAGCTGGATTTGTAGCTCCAATTAAAGTTCTGAAATCTTCTACAGCGTTGTCTTTTTCTAAAATAGCAGCAACAATTGGTCCGCGTGACATAAATTCAACTAATTCTCCGTAGAAAGGTCTTGCAGAGTGAACTGCATAAAACGCCTGAGCATCAGCTACAGTTAATTGAGTTAATTTTAATGAAACGATTTTGAAACCTCCGTTTGTAATCATTGCTAAGATATTCCCGATGTGTCCGTTTGCAACAGCATCTGGCTTAATCATTGTAAAAGTTCTATTTGTTGCCATTTTTGTGTTTTTAAATTTTGTGCAAAAATAGACTTTTTTTATGAATTGATTTTAATAAAATCATAATTAAAACACAGTAAAAAGATGTTTTGAATAGGAAAATCTTTTTTTAAACCATATAAGTTATATAAGTTCATATTAAAAAACGTAATAACTTGGTATTGATATAACCAGCTGTTAAATGAACTTATATAACTTATATGGTGAAAGTATTTTTTTTATACTTTGAAAATCAGTTTGTTTTTGTAGAATATCCACAAAATAAATGTCCAGATACATACATAAACTAATGCTCCTGCCAAAGAAGCTGTCATTGGATTACTGAAAAATGGCGCAATCCAAAAACTGTATAAATAATTTAAAAGGTTGATTTTTTCTTCCGGATTATGAGGATTTTGAAACTCAATCATCACTAAAGCCTGCGGGATAATCTGCGATGTAAAAAACACAATCATTGGGTTAACTCCCCAAATTAAAAACGGTTTAAACCCTTTTTTATAATCGGCGATATCAATTACATAATATAAAATGGCTAAAAATGTGGCTGCTAATCCTGTGGTATATAAAACATAACTGCTTGTCCAGATTGATTTATTGATTGGAAAAACAATATTCCATAATAAACCGGCAATAATAAGCGCGACACCGGCGATCGCCATTTTTGTTGTTTTTTGTGTTTTAGGGACTTCACGCAGTAAAATTTGCCCAATTAATAAACCAATAATTCCGTTTACGATAGATGGAATTGTACTTAAAATTCCCTCAGGATCCCAGGTTATGGTTTCGCGATACATATGTCCTTTAAGTAGAATGCTGTCTATCCATGAAGCAAAATTGGTTCCTTTGTCAAGATTTGCAGCACCAATTCCCGGAACAGGAATTAAAGTCATAATTGCCCAATAACCAAGTAATAAAATAACTCCGGTTATAATTTGTGTTTTTTGAGATGTTTTTAAATACAAAAGCGAAACCACAAAATAAACAATTGCAATACGTTGCAAAACGCCCGGAAGACGAACGTCATGATACGCCTCGATCCCGCTATACGCTAAAAACAAATAAATAAAAAGAATTGTAAATGCCAGAATGTTTTTGACTTTTGAACTGAAACTTCCCATTAATGCATAACCAACAGCAATTGTAATGGCCAGACGACCAATAAGAAGTGGAATTCCGTCAAGACCAAATAATTGTATTTTGCCAAAAAAGTTAAAGAAAATCCCTAAACAAAACATTCGTAACGAACGAACCAAAATTTTATTAAAAGTAGTATTGTCGTAGATTTTATCAGGCATTGCAAGAGGAACTGCAACTCCCATAATAAAAATAAAAAACGGAAAAACTAAATCGGTTGGCGTACAGCCATGCCATTCAGCATGTAATAAAGGCGGATAAACATTGCCCCAATCTCCGGGATTGTTTACAATGGTCATCAATAAAATCGTTAATCCTCTGAAGACATCTAATGAAATCAAGCGCTCTCTGGTCATAGTTTTTTTTGGTAATAGGTTAGTTTTTGTTTTAAAAGGTTACTATTTGGTTTAGAGAGGCAATAATTTCAGAAGAGGCGGTTATTTATTCTGATGATTATTACTTTATTTTTTGTCACGAATTCACGAATTAGTCAAATAAAAATTAGTGAATTCGTGACTAACTTTTTAAATTTTTATAATATTAAAATTCATTTCTAAAGGTTTTAATTTTTGTATCAAAAGCGGAATCAACTGTTCTCCTTTTTCTAAATAAAATTCAGAAAAATTAGCTTGACGTTCCTGCAAACTTTGGTTCGGAAACAACTCACATTGTAAATCAATTACGCGCTGTAATTCATTGTCCAGTTTTCGTTTTTGTGCTTTTAATAATCTTTTTTCCAGGTTTTCCAACCCTTTCTTTTGTTTTACTTCTTGTGCTTTTATAGCTCCGGTAAACGATTTGTCTGTTTTAGCTGCTAATTCGTAAAGATATTCAAATTGTTTTTCCAACGTTTCTTTTTGAGGCGTTAAATCAATAGGAAAAGCAGATAATTTATGTGTAATCGCATTGACTAAATCAGCAGGTTTTGTAAATAAATCTGCCCAGCTTAAATTTAAATTGTCCGCTTTTTTAGCCTGTTTTTCTGTGTTTAAAAGTACCGAATTTCTAACCAAAAGCACCGGAAAAGTTATGTTTACAGCGTCAAAAAACGATTTTAGTTCCAGCCAATACGCAATTTCTCCGCCTCCGCCAATATAACATAAATTAGGTAAAATAATTTCCTGATATAACGGACGCATAATCACGTTTGGACTAAATTTTTCGGGATTACTTTCCAGTAAACTTAGAATTTCTTCTTTTGAAAATGAAATTTTAGTGTTGTTTACAAAGTATTTATCATTTTCAAAAACAATACGTTCACGCAAAGTATCTTCAATATAAAATAAATTGATTTCACGCGGATTTACCTGAATAGTATACTCTTTAAGTTGATCGATTGTTTCCTGAACAGCTTTAAATGAAGTTTGCTTTTCTAGTTCTTCTTTTACAAAAGGAATAAAAGCACGTTTTAAATGAGCATCATCAGCATCAAGAATTACCAAACCATATTGGGTAAATAAACTATTAGCCAGAAAACGTGTCGCATCAGCCAGATTTTCATGTTTCAAATACGCTTCTTCAAACAGTTTTTTTAGAACACTTGCATTCGTACTCGAACCTAATTCGGCAGCATAAATTTCGAAAAATTCAGCTAAACCTTCAGTAGAAAGCCTTCCAACCGGACCGGTACTTTCTTTATTCCATCTGAATTTTTTTCCTTTAAAATTAAAATAATTAATCTCTTCAAAATCATGATCTTCTGTTGCCATCCAATAAATGGGAACAAAATTATTTGTTGGATATTTAGATTTTAATTCTTTGGAAAGATTAATCGTTGAAATAATTTTATATAAAAAATACAACGGACCGCTAAACAAGTTTAATTGATGTCCGGTTGTAATTGTAAAAGTGTTTGAAAGTGCTAAAAGCTCTATATTTTGTTTTGTAGCATCAGAGATTTCGATGTTTTGATATTGCTTTTTTAAAGACTCGACAAGAGAAACTCTGTTTGCATTATCAAAATTCGATTGTTTTTCAATGATTTGTTGTTCGAAGTTTTCCAGCGTTGGAAAATGGTTGTATAGTGATCGTAATTCGGGTTTTTGATCTAAATAATCTTGTATCAATTTAGAGAAATATCCTGAGTTTTGGTAGTTGATACAGTCGGTGGGCATAATTTTGGGTTTATTTTTGACAGCTGTAAATTTAATGAAAATATACAGTTAAATGTGTTTTTAACGAATGCTTAATATTTGATTTTTAATTTTAGTTTTAAAGTGTTTATATTCAGGGTTTTGATTTTTGATTTTGTTGTTGCAGAATAAGAAATAGTTGGAAGAATATTAAAGTTCTCGATTTGGTTTTTTTGTTAAAATTTTGAGAGTAATACAAAACTGTTGTTCTTAAATGTGTGTTTTTAATAATGAAACTATATTTTTGCAAACAAATATTTGTTGCGTAAAATGAATCGATTCATTTTTGCAGCGTCATTTTTCAAAAAAAAATATATCAAAACCGGATGAAAAATAACCCTAATCAGGAGAACTCGTTACGACATGTTCTCTTTGGTTCCTTAATTGGTACCACAATCGAATTTTTTGATTTTTATATTTATGCTAATGCAGCTGTATTAGTTTTTCCGCAATTATTTTTTCCGGGAGCAAGCAGCACCAATTCAACATTAGAATCTTTGGCTACTTTTTCAATAGCCTTTTTATCAAGACCCTTAGGATCAGCCGTTTTTGGGCATTATGGAGACAAAATAGGACGTAAAGTAACCTTGGTAGTTGCCTTATTGACCATGGGATTATCGACAATAGCGATTGGTTTTTTACCGGGTTATGCAAGTATTGGCATCGCCGCACCAATTTTATTAATGTTATGCCGATTTGGGCAGGGAGTTGGTTTAGGAGGCGAATGGGGAGGAGCTGTTTTACTGGCAATTGAAAATGCACCGCCACATAAACGTGCCTGGTACGGAATGTTTCCGCAATTAGGAGCGCCAATCGGGTTGTTGCTTTCCGGAGGAACTTTTTTAATTTTAACAGATACGATGACCGCCGAAGCTTTTATGGATTATGGATGGAGAATTCCGTTTATAGCAAGTTCACTTTTAGTAATTGTTGGTTTTTATATTCGTTTAAAAATAAGCGAAACTCCAGCATTCGAAAACTCTAAACTGGAGCAAAAAGAAGTTAAGGTTCCGTTTTTAACTTTATTGAAATCGTATAAAAACCAGTTAATTTTCGGAACTTTTTCTGCTATTACTACCTTTTTGGTTTTTTATTTAATGACTGTTTTCACATTGAGTTGGGCAACGTCTGATTTAGGTTTTACAAAAAGAGATGCGCTATTGATTCAATTGTTTTCAGTATTGTTTTTTGCCTTTTTTATTCCTGTTTCCGCTTTGGTTGCAGATAAAATCGGACGTCGAAAAATATTAATTATTACAACGGCTACAATCGCTGTTTTCGGATTTTTCTTTTCGTACTTTCTAAATTCAGGAAACCCTATTTTGGTAACCGCTTTTGTTTGTATCGGAATGTCTTTAATGGGCTTTACCTATGGACCTTTGGGAACTTTTTTATCAGAATTATTTCCTACCACAGTTCGTTATTCAGGCGCTTCTTTGACATTTAATCTCGCCGGAATTTTAGGCGCTGCGTTTGCACCAATGATTGCAATTTGGCTTGCAAGTACTTACGGTTTAAATTACGTAGGCTTTTATCTGACTACGGCCGCTTTAATATCTTTAATTTCGTTTATAGTGATTTCAAAGAAAGTGCATCAGTTTTAAAAAATCTTATTCTATATTATATAAGCCTTTTGAAGATATTCCGAAAGGCTTTTTTATTTAAAAATCAAGAGAAATCTTTCCTTAAAAAGTCTCTAAATATCTCGTATTTTTGCAAAAACATTTCTTTTGAAAACCAAACTCTTCATTGTCACGCCGCCTTTTACACAACTGAATACACCGTATCCGGCAACAGCGTATATAAAAGGATTTTTAAATACTAAAAATGTCGAATCCGTTCAGGCAGATTTGGGTATCGATGTGATTTTGGAATTGTTTTCTAAAAAGGGTTTAATTGATTTATTTGAAGTTTCAAGTTTGAAGTTTCAGCTTGCAGGAAACACGATTTCCGATAATTCAAAACGAATTTTTGCTTTACAGGACGAATACATCAAAACAATTGATGCTGTAATTCAGTTTTTGCAGGGAAAAAATCCAACGTTGGCATTGCAAATCTGTCAGGAAGATTTTCTGCCGGAAGCTTCTCGTTTTGCACAATTAGAAGAACTCGATTGGGCTTTCGGAACAATGGGAACACAGGATAAAGCAAAACATTTAGCCACTTTATACCTTGAAGATATATCTGATTTTATTGTAGAATGTGTCGATGAAAATTTTGGCTTTAGCCGATATGCGGAACGTTTAGGTCGAAGCGCCAATTCTTTTGATGAATTATATGAGGCTTTACAACAGAATCCAACTTATATAGATTCTATTTTAATTTCTATTTTAAAAGAAAAAATTGAAGCTGTAGAACCTACTTTTTTCTTAATTTCAGTTCCCTTTCCGGGAAATTTATATAGCGCTTTTCGATGTGCACAATGGATAAAACAGCATCATCCGGAAATTAAGATTTCGATGGGTGGCGGTTTTCCAAATACCGAATTACGTTCACTTTCTGATGCACGTGTTTTCGAATTCTTCGATTTTATCACTTTAGATGATGGCGAAGTGCCGATAGAAGAATTGATAGAGAATTTGTCATCCCGCGCAGAATCGACGGAAGAAAGGCGGTATAAAAGAACTTTTTTATTGGAAGATGAAAAAGTTGTCTATAAAAACAATTCCTTAAAACACGATTATAAACAAGCTTATGTAGGAACTCCTGATTATTCTGATTTGTCTTTGGATAAATATATTTCGGTTATCGAAATCGTAAATCCGATGCATAGAATGTGGAGTGACGGACGCTGGAATAAACTCACTATGGCGCACGGCTGTTATTGGGGAAAATGTACTTTTTGTGATATTTCATTAGATTACATAAAAGTTTACGAACCGGTTGCTGCCAATTTATTGTGTGACAGAATAGAAGAAATGATGTTGCAAACGGGACAAAATGGTTTTCATTTTGTTGACGAAGCCGCTCCGCCAGCGTTGATGCGTGCTTTGGCGTTAGAAATATTACGTCGGAAACTCGCCGTAACCTGGTGGACAAACATTCGGTTTGAAAAAAGTTTCTCTAAAGATTTGTGTTTATTACTAAAAGCATCGGGTTGTATTGCTGTTTCCGGAGGTTTAGAAGTAGCGTCAGACCGATTGTTAAAATTGATAGACAAAGGCGTAACGGTTGAACAAGTGGCAAAAGTAACCCGAAATTTTACAGAAGCCGGAATTATGGTTCATGCTTATTTAATGTACGGTTATCCAACACAAACAATTCAGGAAACGATTGACAGTTTAGAAATGGTGCGACAATTATTTGAGGCCGGAATTTTGCAATCCGGTTTTTGGCATCAGTTTGCGATGACGGCGCATAGTCCGGTTGGTTTATATCCCGAGAAATTTGGTGTAACAAAAACCACTGAAGCAATTGGGACTTTTGCCAATAATGATATTGACTACACGGATTCTACGGGAATCAACCACGATAAATTTAGTTTTGGACTTAAAAAATCACTTTTTAATTTCATGCACGGAATTTGTTTTGACTACGAACTTCAGGATTGGTTCGATTTTAAAATTCCGAAAACGAAAATTGATCCGTATTTTATTTTTAATGCACTTGAAAGCACAAATGATTTCAGCACAAAACCAAATGCAAAAGTAGTTTGGTTAGGAGGAAAACCTTCTGTGGAGTATTTTACAAAATCTAAAAAGGGACAAACATGGGAAATGATGACTTTTACTTTTCATGATAAAAAGGAAAGTTTCACGATTCAGACTAATAAAATTGAAGGCGAATGGCTGCTTGAAATTCTGAAAAAAATTGCCATTTCAAGCGGTAAAAATTTGACTTTTCAGGAACTAAAAAATGATTTCGAAACTCAATTAGATGATTTTGAATTGTTTTGGTATTCAAAACCAATTAATACGTTACGTGAGTTTGGGTTATTAGTATTGTAGTAAAATTGCAATGAATTTTTGTCATTTCTACGAAGGAGACCCAAGCGCTGGCAAACAGGCGAAGCAAATCACATAAACTAGATTGACAAGATTTTACTTCTCACATTTCACAAATTACTTTATATAATTAATAAGAAACATTCTCCCCATCTTCTGGAATTGCAACTTTCGACAAAAGATTATTTTCTTCTAAAGCCGCTCTTAATTCTGATCGTTTTGTTGGACAATGATTTAAAGCTTCTAAATGATTGGCAAAAACCTGATTTGGAGCCAAAGCAACAAATTTTAAAATATCATTCATTCGCATTAATAAAGGCTGACCAATATCAAGTCGGGCAGTTCCACAGGCTACAACAGCAATTTCGGGCTTAAATTCAACGAGAACTTTTTGTACATGTTCTGTAAAAATAGTATCAGAACTAACATAAACAGATTTTTCATTAGCCAATTCAATATGAAAACCCATTACATTTCCCATTGGTTTCGCGATAAATCCGTAGCCATGAATAGCAGGAATTCCAGTGATTTTTCCGTCTAAAAATTCCTGTGGTTCCCAATAGTTTAAACTTTGAACGATATTCAAACCTCTTGTTGTCAGGATTTTTTCGTCTTTGACGCTACAAGTAACCGGAATGTTTTTTCGTCTTAAAAAAACTTCTCCGGCTTTATCAATATGATCTGGGTGTAAATGTGTAATGAGGCAATGGGTTACTTTGCTTAAAATTTCTCTGCTGTTTTTAGGCAAAGCAACTAAAGGATTTCTTTTAGGTTTATATCGAAAGATTGTAAAGGGCGGAATCGTTTTTTTCTTTCCTAACATCGGATCAACCAAAATCACATGTTGATCTGTTTCTATAACTAAAGTAGCATTTCGTAAATGATGTAATTTCATATCGGAAAAAATTAGATATTAAAAATACAAAATTTTAAAACAAATATTAGCAATAAATTACATCTTAAAACGAAAACCAACGCCGTGAATATTTTCTATAGAAATACCTTTTTCATTGATTAAAAATTTACGCAAACGAGAAATAAAAACATCCAGACTGCGTCCGGTAAAATAATCGTCATTTCCCCAAAGTGTCGAAAGAATTTTTTCTCTTTTTAAAACCACATTTTTATGATCGTAGAATAATTTTAAAAGTTCGGCTTCGCGTTGTGTAAGACCAATTTTTTCATTTTCATTAAAAAGGAAATAATTCGTGTAGTCAAATTGATATTTACCAATTGTGTAAAGCGATTTTTCTACCAAACTGTTTTTGTGTGACCGTTTCAGGAAAATTTCAATTTTCAATAATAATTCTTCAATACTAAAAGGTTTTACGAGATAGTCATCAGCGCCCAAACGCAATCCTTTAATACGGTCTTCTTTTAAAGTTTTTGCCGAAAGAAAAATAATCGGGATATCAGTATTGTTTTTTCTAATTTCTGTTGCCAGTTCGAAACCGTCAATTTTTGGCAGCATAATGTCAAGAATGCAAACATCGAAATCTTCTTTTCTAAAAGCTTCCAAACCTAATTTGCCATCAGAGCAATGCACGACATCATAATTATTTTGTTCCAGATTATCTTTGGTTAGAAACGCTAATGTTTCATCATCTTCGGTATAAAGAATTTTAAAGTTTTTCATTTTTTATAAGGAATTGATAAGGCGACGGTAACACCTTTTATTTCGTTATTTTCGGCTTTTATTTTCCAGTTCTGCAAATTGCAAATTTCTTTTACATAGTATAGACCAAGACCAAAACCATTGACTTCATTGCCTTTTTGATTTTGAATGCGGTAAAATTTATCAAAAATTAAAGACAGGTTTTTGACAGGAATTCCAATTCCGTTATCAATAAAAGCTAATTTTAAAATTTGGTTTTCCTCTGTAATTTCAATTGTGATTTTTGGTTTTTCATTGCAATATTTTACCGCATTATCCAATAAATTATAGATTAAGTTCGTAAAATGAAAAACATCTGTTTCAATTTTATAATCAGTTGCTTTATTGTCAATTTTGATAATTGCTTCTGGATATTTCAGTACAATATTTTCGATTGTTTCTTTGATAACAGGAACAATCAAAACCCATTCTTTTTTTAATTCTAATGTCTTATAATCAGATTTGGCAGTATTTAAAATTTTCTCAATATGATGATTTAATTTATGACTTTGTTTAATGATAATATCCGTATAAGTATATAATTTTTTATCTTCCTTAATCGGATTTTGTTCAATTAAATATTTGGAAGCAATTAAAATCGACGACAAAGGCGTTTTAAATTCGTGTGTCATATTATTAATGAAATCACGCTGTAATTCAGAATATTTTTTTTGTTGTAAAAGCGTAAAAATCGAATAAACATAAATCAATAAAATAAGCACCAATACTATCGAAAGCACAAACCAAAAACGCATCGAACTAAACAAATACGATGTTTCATTTGGAAATCGAACAGCAAAATAATATACCAAATTTTTATGTTTTGGAAAATAAATAGATTGTTTTGCTTTTTCCTGTTTAGATAACGAAATATAATTGCCATACACCATTTCGTCGCTCTGACAATTATACATTGCATATTCAAAATCAGAAGTAATATTCATTTTTTTAAACTCTGTTTTCAGATAAAATTCTAAAATATCAGGTTCAAAGTCATTTTCGACGTTTACAATATAATAATCATTGGCAATTTTTTGAACAGGATTCTGTACAGGCAACTCATGATTTGTACCTTCATAGAGCTTTTTTGCCACTTCAAGCAAAGCAATATGGGTTTTCTGACTTAATTTTTTTTGCTCTAAAGTAAAGGCTTCTTTAGTCCATAGCAATTGCGCTACCAAAATACTGATGATGGCAATAAGTCCTAAAAGAATGATACTGTTGAGTTTATTTATTTTCAATGAATCGTATTTACATAGTGTAATATAGGTAAAAAATAAATGAATTTATACGAAAAATACCCATTAACATGTCATTAACAAACATTTGAAACCGCTTAACAGCGAATTGTTTTTATCTCAACTACTTTTGACAAAGAAAATTTACTATAAACCACTTTAAAATATATTTATTATGAAAATCATTAAAATTTCAATGTTATCTTTAGCTTTAGGATTAATGTCATTCTCAGCAATAGCGCCAGTTCAGGCAATAGTTTCTACAGAAGAAATTACTGCAATCACAGCTTCAACATTAGTTTGGAAAGCAGAAACAGTAGATGTAGGTGAAATTCCGCAAGGAACTCCAAAAGCAATTGTTTACGAATTTAAAAATACAGGAAAAACAGCCGTTGTAATTACTAATGTAGTAGGATCTTGCGGTTGTACAGCAACAGATTATACAAAAGAACCAATTTTACCGGGTAAATCTGCAAAAATAACAGCTACTTACAATGCAGCAAATAAAGGTGCATTTGCAAAAACAGTAACTGTAACAACAAGCGCCGAAGCAACACCAAAAACCCTTACCTTAAAAGGAACGGTTATCTAAAAATAAAAGGTTGATTATAAAGGGGAAAACTCCAGATATGTAATGTATCTGGAGTTTTTTTATGTTTTTAAATGAAAAATTTATTTAGAAATTACATCAATACATTTATAAAAACGTTTTGTATAATGTTCTGTGTCAAGTGAAGTGATCGTTACGCTATTTACTTTTCCTGATGAAGCATGTATAAATTTTGACTGCATTCCGTTTGCTTCGCAAATAATTCCCAAATGACCAATAATAGTTTTGTCCTGATAGCCATAAAAAACTAAAATATCTCCCACTTTAAAATCTTCGGGTTTCAATGCGGTTCCTAAATTTTTGTAGCTGCCCGAACTTCTGGGCAAATCAATATCAAAATTTTTAAAAACGTAACTCACAAATCCAGAACAGTCAAAACCTTTCTTAGGATCATTTCCGGCATATAAATAAGGCGTTCCTAAATATTGTTTAGCGTAAAGTACCAGTAAATCCCTATCAACATTTGCAGATGTTTTTTGAACTGGATCAATTACCGTTTTATTTTCTTTTGATGTAAAGGAACACGATAAAAAGAATATTGCAAATAGTATATAAATGGTCGATTTCATGTTGAAAGAATAATACAAGTTTAATTCATAAAGATAGACTCTTGCTTTTGAATATCAAAGGAATGGTTTGTTATGAGTTTTTATTTATCATATAAAACGAGAAAAAAGACCTATTATTTTGGTGTTTTTTTATTGCTTTTTGATGTTTTAGTATCTTTTTGCCTGTTTTATTTCAGGTATATTTGTGAATCGCATTTATATTTTAACAAAAAAATTATGTTTCTTAAAAAAATTATACTTTTAATTTCGTTTTTGTTGATTTCGCTGATTTCGACTTCACAAAATAAAACCACAAACTATTTATATGCCGGACGTGTTGAAAAACTTCAAAATGATAGTGTTATTTTGATAGGAACGGCTTCTTCGGTTTCATTTAATTTTACCGGAAATAATTGTGCAATTTCTCTGCAAAGTATTGATTCATATGAACATCATAATTATGTTTCTCTGGTTTTAGACGGAAAATATATTGGTAAAATAAAAATTGAAAAAGGTGCGGCACAATCTTTCCCAATAAAAATTACTTCAAATAAAAAGATCCATAATCTTACCATTTATAAAACGACAGAAGCGCATAGCGGCGGAATTCTATTTGGGGGAACAACCGCAAAACTAACTTCAATTTCTGCAAAAAAGAAAAAGAAAATTGAGTTTATTGGAGATTCTATAACTTGTGGAGCAGCAAGTGATCCATCTGATATTCCGTGTGATAAAGGAGAATATTTTGATCATCATAATGGATATTATGCTTACGGACCGGTACTTTCGAGAGCAATTGATGTTGATTATTTGATGAGCTCTGTTTCAGGAATTGGAATGTATAGAAACTGGAACGACGAAAATAAAGAGGAAGCGATTATGCCGGATGTGTATCAGAATTTATATTTAACAAAAGACAATTCTAAGCCTAAATATGATTTTGCTTTTCAGCCGGATATTATAAGTATTGCGTTAGGGACTAATGATTTTTCGGGAGGAGATGGTAAAAAAGAACGTTTGCCTTTTAATGTCGAAAAGTATGTTTCGAATTACATCAATTTTATAAAAATGCTTTACGTGCATAACCCAAAAGGACAAATTGTAATTACAAACAGCCCGATGGTAAAC
The DNA here is from genome assembly GCF_025947065.1 of Flavobacterium sp. N1736. Classification (NCBI taxonomy): domain Bacteria; kingdom Pseudomonadati; phylum Bacteroidota; class Flavobacteriia; order Flavobacteriales; family Flavobacteriaceae; genus Flavobacterium; species Flavobacterium sp. N1736. Next base: position 2,651,634 of record NZ_CP109994.1, on the reverse strand, counting down.
GGACAAAATGCAGTTGTTTTTGAAGATTGTCTTAATAAAGTGAAAAACGCTTTCGCGGAAGATAAAACACATAAACCAATTCAGATTTTTAAATTCAAACCTATGACGCCTAAAGGTTGTTCAGGGCATCCTGATATTGCAGATCATAAGGTTTTAGCGAATGAATATGCTCCATTTTTAAAAAAGCTGCTAAATGAAAAATAATATATTTAAGTTTGTTTTCTTTCTATTGATTTCCGGTACTATGATGGCAAACGTAACACTTCCGAATATTTTTGGCGATAATATGGTTTTGCAGCGCAATGCCGAAGTAAAAATTTGGGGTTGGGCAAATCCGAAAGAAGAAATCAAATTAACTTCAAGCTGGAACAATCAGGAATATAAAGTGGTTGCCAACAATCAGGCGCAGTGGGAATTACATATAAAAACTCCCGAAGCCGGAGGACCTTTCACCATTTCTATAAAAGGATATAATGAAGTTGTTTTAAAGAACATTTTGATTGGTGAAGTTTGGGTTTGTGCCGGACAATCCAACATGGAAATGTCTGCAAGCTGGGGAATTGACAACGGCGAAGAAGAAATGAAAAATGCGACGAATGCTAATATTCGCTTTTTTACAGTTCCGAAATTAACCGCTGTAACTCCACAAAATAACCTATCAGGAAATTGGACAGAATCGACTCCTGAAACCATGAAATATTTTAGTGCGATTGGTTACTTTTTTGCCAAACGTTTGCAGCAAGATTTAAAAAACATTCCCATCGGATTAATTTCATCCAATTGGGGCGGAACTCCGGCTGAAATCTGGATGCCGGAAGAAGTGGTTCAAAACGATCCTGTTTTATTAGAAAATGCCAAAAAACTAAACGAACAAGAATACGGACCACGCCAGCCCGGACGCGCTTATAATGCGATGATTTATCCAATTACAGGTTTTAAAATTGCCGGAACTTTATGGTATCAGGGAGAATCGAATGTTGGTTCATTAGTGTATGATAAAACATTATCGGCTTTAATTGCTTCATGGCGAAAAGCCTGGCAAGACGAATTTCCGTTTTATTTCGTGCAGATTGCGCCATATAAAACCGGTAGCAATAATTTCTCAAATGTTATTGTAAGAGATTCCCAAAGAAAAATCCTGAAAGAAATTCCAAAAACCGGAATGGTTTTAACAAGCGATATTTCGGATACAATTGATATTCATCCAAAGAATAAAAAAGATGTTGGAATTCGTTTGGCAAATCTGGCTTTGGCCGACACTTATCCCGAAGTTTCAGGACTAAATTCTAATTTGGTGAATGGTCCGCTTTACAGAGATTTTAAAGTGGATAAAAATAAAATAATCGTTTCGTTTGATTATGCAGAAGGATTGTATTTTAAAAACAAAACTTCAAATCAATTTGAATTATCCGGAGCCGATGGAGTTTTCTATCCCGCAGAAGCTTCTATAAAAAATAATCAGGTGATTTTGGTGAGTAAAAAAGTTACGACTCCTGTAAAAGTGAGATTTGCGTGGGGAAATACAATACAATCTGATTTGTTTAATAAGGCTAATTTACCGGCTTCTTGTTTTATTACTGAATAAGTCATTACGAGGAACGAAGCAATCTCATTTACAAAATCAGACTTTTGTCTAATTATTAGTGTGGTTGCTTCGTTCCTCGCAATGACATAATTGTCGCAATAACAAGACTATCGCAATAACAACTAAACTAACTAAACCATGAAAAATAAAAAAATAATAACGATTGGGGTTTTTGCCCTGTTTACAGTTGGAAATATGAATGCACAGAAAAAGCCTTATCTGGATAAAAATAAAACTATTGAACAACGCATTGATTTGCTTTTGCCTTTGATGACTCTGGAGGAAAAAGTGGGACAAATGAATCAATATAATGGTTTTTGGGATGTTACGGGACCGGCTCCAAAAGGTGGAACTGCGGAACTAAAATATGAACATTTACGAAAAGGCTGGGTGGGAAGTATGTTAACCGTTCGCGGTGTAAAAGAAGTTCGCGCCGTGCAGAAAATTGCGGTTGAAGAAACCCGTTTGGGGATTCCGCTGATTATTGGTTTTGATGTTATTCACGGTTATAAAACGTTGAGTCCGATTCCGTTGGCAGAAGCGGCAAGTTGGGATTTAGAAGCGATTAAAAAATCGGCGGCAATTGCGGCTGATGAAGCTTCGGCATCAGGAATAAACTGGACTTTTGGACCCAATGTTGACGTTGCAAACGATGCGCGCTGGGGACGTGTGATGGAAGGCGCGGGAGAAGATCCGTATTTAGGAAGTAAAATTGCAATCGCCAGAGTTCACGGTTTTCAGGGAGAAACCATTGCCGATTTAGCGAAAGTAAATACGATTGCGGCTTGTGCTAAACATTTTGCGGCGTATGGTTATGTCGAAGCCGGATTGGAATATAATATTGTAGATATCAGTAATTCTAAGTTGTATAATTCGGTTTTGCCGCCTTTTAAAGCAACTGTTGATGCCGGAGTTCGTACGTTTATGAATTCCTTTAATACGCTGAATGGAGTGCCGGCAACGGGAAATGTTTTCCTGCAAAGAGATATTTTAAAAGGAAAATGGAAGTTTGATGGTTTTGTGATTTCAGATTATGCTTCGATTAGGGAAATGATTGCACATGGTTATGCAAAAGATGAAGAAGATGCAACGGCAAAAGCTGTAATTGCAGGTTCTGACATGGATATGGAATCGTATTTATACGTTGCAAAATTAACAGCTTTGGTGAAAGAAGGAAAAGTAAAAGAATCCTTGGTTGATGATGCCGTTCGCAGAATTTTGCGTGTGAAATTTGAATTGGGTTTATTTGATGATCCGTACAGATATTGCGATGAAAAACGTGAAAAAGCGGTTGTTGGCAATAAAGCTAATAATGACGGAGTTCTGGACATGGCGAAAAAGTCGATTGTATTATTGAAGAACGAGAAGAATTTGCTTCCGCTAAAAAAATCAGGACAGAAAATTGCGTTGATTGGCGCTTTGGCAAATGATAAAAATAGTCCGCTTGGAAGCTGGCGAATTGCTGCAGATGATAATACAGCCGTTTCGGTTTTAGAAGGAATGCAGCAATATAAAGACAATCAATTGGTTTTTGAAAAAGGTGCCGATTTACTTTCGCAAAAAGCTACTTTTTTGACTGAAACGGTTTTTAATACCACTGATAAAAACGGATTTGAAGCTGCAAAAACTGCCGCAAAAACTGCTGATGTTGTCGTTATGGTTTTAGGCGAATATGGTTTTCAAAGCGGCGAGGGCAGAAGCAGAACGGATCTTAATTTGCCTGGACTGCAACAGGAATTATTAGAAGAAATTTATAAAGTAAATCCAAATGTCGTTTTGGTTTTAAATAATGGCCGTCCGTTGAGTATTCCGTGGGCTGCAGAACATGTTCCGGCAATTGTAGAAGCCTGGCAATTAGGGACTCAAACCGGAAATGCGGTGGCGCAGGTTTTATACGGAGATTATAACCCAAGCGGGAAATTACCAATGTCTTTTCCTAGAAATGTGGGTCAGGTTCCTATTTATTATAACAAATATAGTACGGGAAGGCCTGTTGACAGTGATAAAAACGTGTTTTGGTCGCATTATATGGATGTGGAGAAAACGCCTCAATATCCGTTTGGTTTTGGTTTGAGTTATACGAAGTTTGATTATAAAGATTTAAAAATTAATAAAACATCTTTTGCAAAAGGAGAGAATGTTCAGGTTAGTGTTGCGGTTACCAACTCCGGAAATTATGACGGGAAAGAAGTAGTGCAATTATATATCCGTGATGAATTTGCAAGTATTGTTCGCCCAATAAAAGAATTGAAAGGTTTTGAATTGGTAAATCTGAAAAAAGGAGAAACCAAAACCGTAACTTTTATTTTAACCAATAAAGAACTTGGTTTTTATGATAATGATGGAAATTATCTTGTAGAACCTGGAACTTTTAAAATTATGGTTGGAGGAAGTTCTGATAAAGGATTGGAAAGTGGTTTTGAGTTGAAATAAAAAAAAAATCGATTTTCAAACCCGACAGGTTTGAAAAACCTGTCGGGTTTATTTTTAGAATCAATTAATAAATTTCTAAAATCATCAGATCATTATTAGAAATAAATGATTCGATGATTTCCTTTTTTGAAATTAAAAGTTCAGCAATTTGTTTTGTGTTTTTATTAAAGGTTTTTAGAATTATTACTTTTGGAGGGGCTCCTTTTAAAAGCAATAATTTTTCAAAGTCATCATCATGAGTTAGGATTGTGAAATTGTTTTGTTTTGCAAATTGCCAAATTTCAATGTCTTTTGCTGGTTGATTTACTGGAATAACATTAGAATGTAAAGAATCTGAAAAATCATTTCCGATGAGTTTTACAATTCTCCATGAAATATTTGCATCCAAAAGTAATTTCATTATGCTGCAATTATTTTTGTAATATTTTCTCTATTGGCTGCAAAAGCCAGAGCAGCAAGAATATGTTCTTTTTTTAATTCAGGAAAATCTTCAATAATTTCATCGAATGACATTCCTGTAGAAAGCCAGGAAAGAATGTCAGAGACACAGATTCTAGTTCCAGTAATGATAGGTTTTCCAAATCGGATATTCTGATTAATCGAAATTAAATTTTGCCAGTTATTTTCCATGATTTTATTATTTAAACAAATTTACAAAATTAAAGACTAATTAGATTTTTAAATATTGAAGTTTGTTTTTTACCTTTAAAACCTATTTAAAACTTCCAACAAATTAAACTAAAACAATGAAATATAACAGATGCGGAAAAAGCGGGTTATTATTACCTGAAATTTCTTTAGGATTGTGGCACAACTTCGGATCGGTAGATAACTTTGAGAATGCGGAAAGTATCGCCGTTGAAGCTTTTGATAAAGGAATTACCCATTTTGATTTAGCAAATAATTACGGACCGGTTCCGGGATCTGCGGAAACGAATTTTGGTAAAATCCTTTGGCATAATTTTCAGGGAAATTTACGTGATGAAATCATCATTTCGACAAAAGCCGGTTACACAATGTGGGATGGACCTTATGGCGATTGGGGTTCCAGAAAATATTTATTGTCAAGTTTAGATCAGAGTTTAAAGAGAATGAAAATTGATTATGTCGATATTTTTTATTCACATCGTCCTGATCCTGAAACGCCAATTGAAGAAACGATGATGGCTTTAGATTATGCTGTAAGAAGCGGAAAAGCCTTGTATGTTGGCATCAGTAATTATTCGGCAGAGCAAACGCGTGTTGCAGTTGATGTTTTAAAACAATTGGGAACGCCGTGTTTGATTCATCAGGCGAAATATTCAATGTTGGAACGTTGGGTAGAAGATGGTTTACTAGATGTTCTGGAAGAAAAAGGAGTGGGTTGTATCGCATTTTCACCTTTGGCGCAAGGACTTTTAACGGATAAATACTTAAACGGAATTCCTGAAAATTCAAGAGCGCATAATCCAAACGGACATTTAAAGGAAGATGAGGTTACAGTAGAACGAATTCAGAAATTAGTTCAGCTGAATGAAATTGCTCAGAACAGAAATCAGTCTTTGGCACAAATGGCTTTGGCTTGGCTGCAAAAAGATAAACGAATTACCTCAGTTTTAATTGGTGCAAGTTCTGTTAGACAATTGAATAATAATATTGATTGTTTGCAGAGTTTGGAATTTTCATCAGATGAATTGAACGCGATTGAAAAGATATTGGCGTAATTTACCGCAAAAATTAAACCCGACAGGTTTTCAAAACCTGTCGGGTTTCGAACGTAAATAAAAAAAGGGACAAATATTGTCCCTTTTTTGTTCCTTTGTTCCTTTGTTCCTTTGTTCCTTTGTTCCTTTGTTCCTTTGTTCCTTTGTTCCTTTGTTCCTTTGTTCCTTTGTTCCTTTGTTCCTTTGTTCCTTTGTTCCTTTGTTTTATTTTATAATCATTGCCAACCCGCCGCCACTTGCCAATTTATATGTCAATTTAGTTGTAGAATCAATTGTAATAATTTCTCTTTTGTAATCAACGGCTGCTTTATCAGCGTTTAAACCATCGGAGAAAATTTCGGCTTCGAATTTTTTACCTTTTTCAAGGAATGAAAAATCAATTGTAATTTCTCTGGAATCCCAGTTGGTAATTGCTCCTAAATACCAGATGTTTGCTTTTCTTCTGGCGATTGAAACAAATTTTCCAACTTCGCCATTTAAGGAAACTGTTTCATCAAAAATGGTTGGAATTTTAGCAATAAAATCTGTGCTTTCCTGTTCTTTCATATAAGCCGTTGGACTGTCGGCCATCATTTGCAAAGGCGCTTCAAAAATGGTGTAAAGCGCTAATTGATGACATCTTGTTCCCTGACTTACAGGATTTGAATGACTTGGTTTGAATTCGCTTTTTGTTGCATTTCGCATCGCTCCGGGCGTATAATCCATTGGTCCTGCCATCATTCGTATAAACGGAATCGTGCAATCATATAATGGGACATCATCATTTGGCGTCCATTTATTATTTTCTAAACCTTTTACGCCTTCAAAATTTAAAATGTTCGGAAAAGTTCTTTGAATTCCGGTTGGTTTGTACATACCATGAAAATCCAAAAGTAATTTATTATCAGCCGCTTTTTGTGCAATATCATAAACCGAATTCACCATTTTGGCATCATCACGATCTAAGAAATCAACTTTAAAACCTTTAATTCCCAAATCAGCATAATTTTTTAAAATACCGGAAGTGTTTTTAGTCAAAGCCATCCACGAACTCCACAAAATAATGCCAACGTTTTTTTCTTTTCCGTAAGCGATCAAAGTTTCAAGATCAACGTCTGGATTGTGTTTCATAATGTCTTCTTCCAAACTCCAGCCTTCATCGAGAACCACATATTCTACTTTGTTTTTGGCGGCAAAATCGATGTAATATTTATAAGTTTGTGTATTGATTCCGGCTTTGAAATCAACATTATAAATATTCCAGTCGTTCCACCAATCCCAGGCTACTTTTCCGGGTTTTATCCACGAAATGTCTTTTATTTTTGATGGTTCAGATAATTTCTGCACCATGTCATTATTGGTTAAAGCGGCATCGTTTTCTGAAATAACAATCGCTCGCCACGGAAAATTTCTTGTTCCTTTTGTCTTCACCAAATAATCCGCTCTTTCTGTAATTAATCGGTTTATGTTGTTGAAACCTCCGTTTTTTTCCTGCAACGAATATTTAGAAAAACGAGATTCAAAACCTGATTTTGAAGCATTATTTGTGACAAATAATCCCGGATAATCTTCGAGATTGGCTTCTAAGAAAACGGCTTTTTTATGATTTTTATAATCAATCAAGAACGGAAGAAAAGCCAATGTATCTTTTGCAAATTCGCTTATTTTCTTGTTTTCATAATGTGCTTCAAACGAAGAAATATAAGGATCTTTTGGGTTTCTTAAATCACGAACATACGGCATCAAAGTATTGTAATCCTGGTCGAAATTCAAAAGAACTTCTTCTGATTTTACGGTAATATCATTTTTCTTTTTGGTAATAAAACGATACGCAACACCATCATCAAAAGCACGATATTCAATACTGAAATCATTTTTGAAGTTTATAATCAAATGATTGTATTTATTCTGAACTGATTTCTTTTTATAAAATGGAGAATCGAATGAAGTATCAACACTTTCTTTTTTCGAATTTAAAACCACAGCATTTTTCCCTAAAACGATATTTCCATCCAAAGTCAGAGACATTTCAGAAGGAGCCAGAATTACATCTTTTTCATGTAAAATTTTCCATGTTATTTTATCATTTACAGCAATTTTAACTTCAATTTTTCCGTTAGGAGAATTCAAAACAAAGTCTTGCTTCTTCTGAGAAAAAGTAAAATTGATTAGTAATAAACAAACAAGAATAAGTGTTTTTTTCATGCGAATATTTAAATTATTTTTTCCTGAACTCTAAGTTATATTTTTTTACAATATCCAAAGTTGATTTATCAGTCGAAAAAACAGAATTTAATCCTTGTGGTTCCTGCGGAGGATCTGTTGTTAAAGGATCGCCGGGATTCCATTTTCCGTCTTTGGTAACGGCTTTTCCTTCGCCGCCAAATCCCCAGAAATTTGCTGCTTGCAACGGTCCATTATTTTTGACACTTTCAGCAACCCGGCTAAAAATGTAGTTGTAAAAAATATCCCTGTTTGCAACAGAAGTTTCTGCGGTTAAGTTTTCATTTTCTCTCGGTAAACCAAATTCTTCAATAATAATCGGACGTTTTAAATTATTGGCTACTTTAATATGATCGTCAATATATTTTCCGGCATTTTCAAGAGTTGTTGGTAATGTTTTTTCGGCATTATCAGCTTTAAACCAATTCCAGTTTTTTGGCCAAATATGCATCGTTAAATAATCGATGTTCGGATTTTGATGTGTTCTTTCGAAAATTTCCATACTGTCGTTCGAACTGTTTTTTCCTTCAGAACCTGTCGAAACCAAATGATTTTTGTCTAAACTATCAATCAAATTCACAATATTATTGAGCCAAACGGTAAATTTATTTTCGTTTTCGACTGTAAAAAGTCTTGGTTCGTTTCCAACCTGCCAAGCCATAATCGTGTTATCTTCGGTATATTTCTTTTTCGAATATTTATTGGTTCTTCCAATAATAAACTTGACATGATTTTCTAAAGCTTGCATACAAGGCTCACAGCTATGAAATTGCTCGGTATACGACATAAATTGCGGCCAGGTATTTGGAGCAATATTCGGAACCGGAATTGCGCCTTTGCCATTCCATTCTAAATATTGCGACATTCCGCCAGACCATTCCCAGTTATTTGTCAAATACAAAACGGCATACATTTTACGTTTGCGCATTTCATTGATCAAAAAATCCAATCCGTCAAGCAAATCTTCGTCATATTTTTCCTGCTCGTATTGCAACGCCGGACGAACCGTAAAATCATATTTTCCGCCATCTGCACCAACCAGAATTCTCAAGTTGTCGATTCCGTTTTTCTGCATCAAATTTAGTTCACGAAGCAATCTTTTTCGGTCGCCTATTTTCTTCGAAGCCAGCAAACTTCCGTACCAATAATTGGTTCCAATGTACGCGTACGGTTTGTCGCCTTTGTAAAATTGCGTTCCTTTTACGGTAATTCTTTCCTGCGCCTGACACGCTATTATGGAGAAAATTAAAGCAAATTTGAGGGTTTTTAGAAGTTTGTTTTTCATTATTTATTTTTTAGGAGCTATTCCTGCTCCCGAAGCTTCGGGACGTTTCAATCTTTTATTTTTTTAAAGAAAAAAAATAAAAGGATTTCCACTTCTATCAGGGCTAGGGCTTTTAGGTTTTATAATTCATTGCGAGGGACGAAGCAATCTGATGCAGCATATTTTAACGTGTTTATTGTTAGTGTGGTTGCTTTGTTCCTCGCAATGACATACTTTATGTTATTTAGGCAACTCATACATTTTTGGCAAAGAATTCACTAATGCTGATTTTGGTTTGGTAGCAAATGTTTTAAAATCGGCTGCATTTGAAACAGAATTGTTTGGAACATAATAACCATCTTTCGTGTTATTCCAAAACATGACATAACTTATTTCTATACTATTTGATGTTAATGCGCTATATAAATAAGTTGAAAACCAATCTGTTATTGGAGCTTTTGCACTTGTAACCTGAAAACCTGTTTCGGTCAAAGCTGTAATTTTTACTTTATTTTTTGCGAGATCTGATATGATTTTTAGTTTAGTATTTGCTTTTGCAGCTCCGGCAGAACCCTGATTATCAAAATCACCATAATTATCCATTCCTAAAATGTCTACATATTTATCTCCCGGGTATCGGCTTAAATAATTTGCTTCTGTAGTGTATGAATTGTCAGGTGAGAATGCATACAGAATATTGTGAACGCCTTTTGTGTTTTTTAAATAATCAACGGTAAATTGGTATGCGGTTTTATATTCATCGGCTGTACAAAAATTAGCGCCCCACCAAAACCAGCTTCCGTCAAATTCATGAAAAGGTCTGAAAATTATCGGAATCAACTCGCCGTTTGTGCCTTTTAAATTTAAAACAACGCTGGCAACTTTGTCGAGTTTTTTCTTGTACCATTCGTGATTTGCTCCGCCAGGCAAAATACTTTTAAAAGCAGTTGCTTTTTGATCTGCGGTCATATCGGCAACATAAAAAGAATCTTCATTATTAGGTTCTCTTAAATGCCAGCAAAAAGTATTGATCATACCTTTGGCGTAAGCAGCTTTTGCATCACTAACAATTTTTTGTTCTTGTTGATAAAACCAGTTATTTGTCTGATTGTTATTGCTTTTGTCTGTAATAAACATAAAATCAGAACCTAAAATAGCAGGATCAAAACCTGTATTTTTCTTAATGTCAGAATCGCCCGCTGCATCTTGGTAAAAACTATTAAAAGCATCTTGCTGACCGATTGCCACTTTGGTTTTTGCCAGTCTTTTTAAGTTATAAAACAAAGCTGCGGTTTCTTTGGTAGCATTGGCATCAACCATATAATTGGTCACATTTTGCGTTGTTAAAGGATCTCCCTGTGTGGGCGGATCAACAATGATTTCGTCGTTTGATTCATTATCCGAAGAACAGCTTGCGAATGCTAAAATAAATAAGCTCAAAAATGTTATTTTAAGAAATGTAGTTTTCATTTGTTAGGTTTTAATTCGATTAATTAGCTCAAGACAAGCGCGGCTGTTGTGATAAGGGCACTTCCAGAATCCGACTTTGTCTTTTTCTATTAGGGAATAATCGCGGTAAACTCCCCAAAACCATTCGCCGTTTTTAGTGTCCAAAATACGGGTTTTAATAAAATTCCAGTTTTTTAAAACGATGTCTAAATAGCTTTCATTTCCGGTTAATTGATACGCGTTATAAAAACCAATTAAAGCTTCGGCCTGAACCCACCAATGTTTTTCGGCAATTAATTCTTTTTTTTCAGGATCAAATTCATACCATAAACCTCCGTCAGTATCTAAACCTTCTTTGGTAACTTCTGCCATTTGAATGGCGTGTTTTTTATACTTTGCAATTAGATTTTCATCTTGGGAGATTTCGGCACATTGCAATAAAAGCCAGGCGGCTTCGATATCGTGACCGTATGAAATAACATCGGGTTTTTCAATCCAGTTTTCATCAAAAAACAATCGTAAATGCCCTGTTTTAGTATTGATGAAATGTTTTTCTATAGTTTGTAATAATTCAATAATATCGTTTTGAAGTGTTTTATCTTTCCAGACTTTATACAAATTTGCATAGGCTTCAACAATATGCAAATGGGTGTTCATGGTTTTTTTTTCGTTGGCATCTTTATCGCTCAAACGTAAATCTTCGATTGGCTGCCAATCTCTGGTAAAAGCTTCTAAATAACCTTTGTTTACTGGATCGTAACTGTTTTTTTGTATTCTCAAATATAAATTTATGGCTATTGCCAACGCTTTTTCATCTTTAGAAATAACATAGTATTCAGATAATCCATAAATGGCAAAAGCTAAAGCATAGATTTGATTTTTGGTGTCTTTTGGTGCTTTATCAACATTAATGCTCCAAAATAATCCGCCAAATTCTGCATCATAAAAATATTGCGAAAGAAACTCAAAAGCGCGTTTTGCGATTTCTTTATGTTCTTTATTTTTAGTGATTTGATAACCTGACGAGAAGGACCATAAAATTCTGGCGTTTAAAACAGAACCTTTTTCGGCATTTTCAATGGCATTTTCATTAGTATCAATCTGACCAATAAAACCGCCATTTTTAGCATCGATTGTGTTTTTTGACCAATAGTCTAAAATTGAATCAAGTTCAGCAGATAATTCGGTTTTAAGTTGCTTTAGTTTTGTTGACACTTGGAGTTATATTGCGTTGTTTTTTTCGATTTGACTGATGATTGTTTTTACAGAACCTCCTGAAATAAAAGTATCTGCGGGAGCATTTGTTACATAATCAACCAATTTTGCAATAGATGAAACGGCAACGTGCATTCTTGTATCTGATGAAGCATAATATACATAAACAGTTCCGTCATTATCTTCGATCCATCCGTTTGAAAACAGAACATTCGATACATCACCAACTCTTTCAATGCCTTCAGGTCCCATAAAATGTCCTGCAGGAACGTGCGTTACTTTGGTAATATCGTGCAAATCTGTCATGAACATATAAAGTGTGTAGCGTAAACCTGCGGCAGTATTTCTAACGCCGTGTGCCAGATGCAGCCAGCCTTTTTCTGTTTTGATAGGAGCGGGGCCAAGTCCGTTTTTTAATTCATAAATGGTATGATATTGTTTCCCAAAAATGATTTTTTCGTCTTTTACAACCGGATTTGTCATATCATCTACATAACCTAAACCAATTCCGCCGCCGTTTCCAACATCTATAAAACCATCTTGCGGGCGTGTGTATAAGGCATATTTTCCGTTTACAAATTCAGGATGCAAAACTACGTTGCGCTGCTGACCTGTATTTGAAATTAAATCCGGTAATCTTTCCCAGTTTACCAAATCTTTTGAACGCACGATTCCTGCATTGGCTACTGCCGAACTTGTATCGCCTTTTGGTGCTTTTGGATCTTTTCTTTCGGTACAAAAAATGCCGTAAACCCAGCCGTCTTCATGGTTTATTAAACGCATATCGTATACGTTTGTGTCCGGTTCTTCGGTTTGTGGAATTACGCATGGTTTTTCCCAAAACTTAAAATTGTCTATTCCGTTTGGACTTTCTGCTATAGCAAAAAAAGATTTTCTGTCAATTCCTTCCACACGAACGGCAAGCAAATATTTTCCATTCCATTTCATGGCGCCGGCGTTAAAAGCAGCATTCATTCCGATTCTTTCCTGCAAAAACGGATTTGTTTTTTCGTTGAGGTCAAAACGCCAGTTTAATGGTACGTGAGATGCTGTTACAACGGGGTTTTTATAACGTTCATATATACCGTTTCCGGCATGATCCTGCGGAGCGTTTTTTTGCTCGATCAGTATTTTATGTTCTTTTTCTAATGCTGCTTTTCTGTCCTGAAAAGTAGTCGACGATGTTATTGTTGTCATATAAATCGATTTCTGTATCTGTATTATTTTAGTTCGTTAGGTCTCTTTTTTCATTTAAATCTTGTTCTATCGTTTGAAGTTTTTCTTCGGATAAAGGATAAAACAAAATAAAAGCGACTGATATAAAAGCTGCTATTGCAGGAAGTATGCTTAACATTAACTGAATTCCGTTTTGAGTTACTGCGGTTTGTACTACGTTAGCCTTGAAACCATAGTAGCCTAAAAGCCAGCCGGTTCCGGCACCGCCAATTGTCCAGCCAAATTTTTGTGACATTGATGAAGCCGAGAAAACCAAACCTGTCGCTCTGCGGCCTTGTTTCCACTCTGAATAATCGGCGCTATCGGCGTACATGGACCAGATTAATGGAAAAATACAGCCGGCACAAATGCTGATTAAAACCTGAAAACTCATGATGAGTAAAACATCTTCTTTTCCGAAGAAGTAAAAAATCAGACTTAAAACTGCGACTAAAGCCATTGCGCCAAAAAAGGTATTTTTTTTGCCAATTTTATTCGCAATTGGTGTTGCGGCGATAACGCCGATGATATTTGCCGCTTGTCCTAAAACCAAGTAAATGGAAGTTGGCGTCATGTGAAAATCTGTTCCGAAAAGCGAAAAATCAAAGTTTACGCTGCTGCTTACATAATATTTAAAGTAATAAACGGCGGCTCCGTCGCGGATTGAATTGAAGACTAAAGCACCAATTCCGGCTCCGAGTAGAATCCACCAAGGTTTATTTTTTAGTAAATCTTTTAAGTCTTCTTTTAAGTTTGTTTGTTCGTCGGCAATTGGTTTTACTCTTTCTTTGGTGAAGAAAAAACAGCCCCAGAAAAAAGCGGTTGTTATAATTCCGAAAATGGAAATTGTAGCCAGCCAGCCCGTTTTTGAGTTTAAGTTTCCGCCAAAATATTGTACTAATGGCTCGATTAACCAAAGTGCCAAAAGGCTTCCGCCAAAGGCAAAAACCATTCTGTAAGATGATAAAGTGGTTCTTTCTTTTCTGTCAGACGACATTACGCCCAAAAGTGATGCATACGGCACGTTGATTAACGAATAGATCATCATCATTGCCGAATACGTTGCATATGCATAAATTATTTTTCCTTTTTCGTCAAAATCCGGTGTGTAAAAAGTTAAAACTCCAATAACGGCAAAGGGCACGGCAACCCATAACAAATAAGGTCTGAATTTACCCCATTTCGTTTTTGTTCTGTCGGCAATGATTCCCACAATCGGATCAAAGCAGGAATCCCAGATTCTGGTAATCAAAAACATGGTTCCTACTACTGTGGGCGCCAATCCGAATACATCGGTATAGAAAAACAAAAGATACATGCTGAAAATTTTCCAGAACATGGATGATGCGGCATCTCCAAGACCGTAACCTATTTTTTCTTTTAAACTAATTTTGTCGTGCATTAGGGCTTTTTTTTATTGGTTGTAAGTTAGATTTCTATGTGTTGGTTTTTTTGACGCGGATTAAACGGATTTACTTCGTAAAAACGCGGATAAAAACGGATTTTATTTTTGTATTCTTTTTTAGGTTTAAAATCTGTGTTTCTATGTGTTTATTTTTTGACGCGGATAAAACGGATTTACTTCGTAAAAACGCGGATAAAAACGGATTTTATTTTGAATGTGTTTAATGTTTTTTAATTTTTATTGATGTCTTTTTCGAATAGAGTTTTGTTTAAATTATAGAAATTAACAAAATCTTTTTCGCTTATTTGTCCGGTATAGGGCGCGTAATAATGCATTTTTTGTTCTTTTTCCTGCCAGCCGTGATTTCTCCATAATAAAACATAGGATATTTTATAATCTCCAATTGCTTTCAGTAAGGTTCCTGTCCACCATTTTGGGTCGGGAATTGCTTCGTAACCGGCTTCTGCGACAGCGATTAATTTATGTTTTTCAATGCCAATTTCATTTAGCATTTTTAACTGATTTTGCACTTCTGAAATGAATTTATTGCCTTCTTTGTCGTCGTTATTTTGATACGAATCGAAACTTATCATATCTGCATAATCGTCTCCGGGATAGTTGGCCAAGAAATCTTCTTTGGTATTGAAACTGCTTGTATTGTAGATATATATTAAATTATGTACTCCTTTTTTCTGAAGATATTCGAAGGTAAATTTCCATGCGGCTTTGAATTCTTCCGGTGTGCAATTTCCTTTTCCCCACCAAAACCATCCGCCTGTAAGTTCGTGATACGGTCTAAAAAGTACGGGAATGTTTTTTCCTTTTTTATCTTTTAAGGATAATAAATAATTCGCGGCTTTGTCTAGCCAAATGGTAAATTTTTGATGATTTTCTCCGCCGGGTAAAATTGTTTTTAAGGAGTTTGGCGTATTGTCCCAAGCACTTTTTCCGGTTGCGGGATTGTCAAAATGCCAGCTTATTGTTGTGATTCCGCCTCTTTCATGGCTTTCCTCAATGTATTGTTTCATTTTGATAAATGGAATTCCGTCTATATTATTAGGACTGTCTTTTTCTAAACCGGCAAGATCCCAGCCATATACAGCAGGATAATCGCCAACGACATCTTTTATATCACTTCGACCATCTTCATATTTCCAGTTTACACCATAAGCAAGATCGTCCTGATGTCCAAAAAGAAACCCTTTTTGAGTTAATGCGTTTAGTTTTTTGTAAAGCGCAACAGTCTCAGGTGTAGCTTTTTTATCTGAAAGTGACAAATTAGTATTACTAATGTTATTCTTTGCAGAACAGGAACTGCCCATAAATACTGCTATTATTAGGGTTATAATGTTTTTTTTCATTTCTGATATTATTGTTTTTCTGCATTATATAGACAAATAAGGAAATTGATAACAAGTTTTTTCATGCTTCAATTTGCAATCTTATATTTGATACTATTTGTTGGTTAAAATTATTAAAACTTTAAAAAGATATTACATTAAAAACGATTAATGTTTATTATTAATATTGTTTTTGAAATTATGATAATTTTATTTTTCAAAGATAAACGGATGTTTATCGCATAATTAATATTATTTTATCAATTATATATCATATTATTGCAATTAAAAATCGAATATCATTTTATAAAAACAGTTTTAAAGATGAGTACTGCAAAGAATTTTTATAGAGAAATCGCGCCACTTTCTGCCGGAGACAGCTTTTTGGTATTTGACAGGATAAAAGACAGTTTTGATTTTCCGGTGCATTATCATCCGGAATTTGAAATTAATTTTATTTTAAACGGAAAAGGGGTGAAGCGTGTTGTTGGTGATAATATTGAGGAAATTGATAATGTAGAATTGGTTTTAATTGGTCCGAATTTATATCATGGATGGGAATTAAATAAATGCACGAGTAAAAAAATTCATGAAATTACAATTCAGTTTCATAATGATTTATTTCATGAATCTTTATTGTCGAGAAGAATAATGAATCCAATTCGGGATATGTTTAACCGTTCGATTCATGGTATTTTATTTTCTAAAAAAGTTGCTGAGGAATTGACTCCAAGACTTGTAAAGCTGTCTAAATTAGACGGCATGGACTATTTTCTGGAGATCACTTCTTTGTTATATGATCTGGCAAATTCCAGAAATCAACGTTTGCTTTCGACTTATACGGTAGATTATGATACGTTTGATGATTATGATAAAATGAAGTTGGTTTATGAATATGTGCAGAAACATTTTGCTGAAAAAATTACTTTAGAAGATGTGGCGAATATTGCAAGTATGTCTATTATTTCGTTTAACAGATTTATTAAAAAACGTACGGGAAAAACGTTTGTAAATTATATTAATGATATCCGTATTGGGTATGCGGCACGCTGGTTGGTTGAAAAAGATATGAGTGTTTCTGAAGTTGCTTTTAAATCCGGTTTTAATAATATCGCAAACTTCAATCGTAGCTTTAAGTCTATTAAAAATTGTACGCCAAGTCAATATAGAGAAGATTTTTCCGGATTAAAGCGTATTTTATAATGATACTTTTTTTGCACAAACAAATATTATTTTTAACGAAATCGTTTGCTTTTTGACTGTTTCGTTAATTTTTATTTATAATTTTTGATAATGCAGGGTGTTGAAATTACGAATAATGTAATTTTTATTAGTTTTTATTTTCATATATGTTTTTTTAGGAAGATATAGTAAAAATATTATCATTAAATGATATAATACTATCGATTTAATGTTTAGTTCTGTTATAGATTTGTTAAATAATTTAGAAAATAAATAATACCCTTTTTTTATTACTGAATTATGAAGAACAAATTTAAACTAACCAAACATTTATTATGAAAAAACTAATGACTAACTTCATTCATTGGAACGCCAACCACAGAACTGTTCCTTTGATTTTATTTTTGTTACTGACAAGTAATTTTATATCGGCTCAGGTAAAAGTATCAGGAGTAATATCTGATGAAAAAGGGCTATCTATACCTGGTGCCAATATTTCGATTGCAGGATCAAAAACAACGGCCTCAACTGATTTTGATGGAAAATATACTATTGATGCTCCGGCAAATGCAACTTTGGTATTTTCTTTTATTGGTTTTAATACTCAAAAGATAGCGGTAGATGGAAAAACAACCATAAATGTAGTGTTGAAGGCAATTGCTGAAGATTTAAGAGATGTTGTAGTAATTGGTTATGGAACTCAAAAGAGAAAAGACATAAACAGTGCTATTTCTAGTATTAATTCTAAAGATATTGAAAATTTAAAAGTAGCGTCGTTCGACCAAATGTTGCAGGGTAAGGCAGCCGGTGTGGTTGTAAATAGTAATTCTGGTGAACGGGAAGTAATGTTTCGGTAAGAATCAGGGGTGTTTCGTCTTTAACGGGAACTAACGAACCTTTGTATGTAATTGATGGTGTGCCAATTTCCGGTGATGCAAGAAACTCCTCTACATCAGGAAGAAATGCTCAGGGAAATACAAATTTTGCGAACAATGGTAATATTACTTTAAGCCCGTTATCACTTATTAATCCTAATGATATTGAGTCTATTGATATTTTAAAAGATGCTTCTGCAACTGCAATTTATGGTTCTCGCGGTGCAAATGGGGTTATTATTGTTACTACAAAATCCGGTAAAAAAGGAACTGGAAAGTTGACTTTCGAAAATTCGTATTCAATAAGTAATTTGCCAAAAAAATTGCATTCTATGAATTTGCAGGATTATGCAACACATCAAAATGCATTGGCAGATGTTTATGATCCTACTGCAAAACGTCCGGAATTTGCTCATCCTGAACTTTTAGGTAATGGAACTGACTGGCAGGATGCGATTTATGAAACCGGAATCATGACTTCAAATCAATTGTCATTTTCAGGTGGTAAAGAAGGAATTAATTATTATATATCCGGAGGTATTTTAAATCAGGAAGGTATTGTAATAGAATCCGGTTTTAAAAGATATAATTTTAGAACTAACATTGATGCAAGGGTAAATAAATTTATTAAAGTTGGTGTTAATATAAGCGGTGCAATTACTGATGAAAAATTAACTTTAAACGGTCAGTTTAATGGTGTTGTTGCGACTTCATTATTAGCAACGCCTGATGTTGCGGTTAGAGAATTGTCCGGTGCTTTTGCAGGACCTCCGGCTGGCGGGGCAACATCTTTTGTAAATCCTGTTGCGACTTCTTTATTGGGTTCTAATACTTTGGTCAGAAAAAATTATAATGGAAATTTCTATGCTCAGGTTGATTTATTTAAAGGTTTAGAATATCGTTTTGAAGCCGGTGGTTATATCTATGATAATTTAGGACAACGATTTGATCCTATGTATTCTTTGGGAAATGCCGTAAAAAGCTATGCTAATTTATATTACAATCCTTCGACTGGTAATTCATGGAACTTAAAAAACATGCTTACGTATAGAAATACGATTGGTAAACACAATTTTACCGTTTTGGCAGTTCAGGAATCTAACAGGGCACATTGGGAGGGATATTCTATAACGGGTTATGGTTATAAGGATAATAATGATAAATCGCTTGCGGCTTCAGATTTGTCTAAAGCGGTTACAAGCGGTGTATATTCAGGTACGCAAACTTTGTCTTCTTATTTAGGAAGGGTAGTTTATGATTATGCTGATAAATACGGAGTTTCTGCTGCGGTTAGAGCTGATGGATCTTCAAAGTTTTTTGTTGGAAACAAATGGGGCGTTTTTAGTTCTGTTGGTGCTTCGTGGAAACTTTCAAATGAATCTTTTATGGAAAGTACTAAAAAGTACGTTGACAATATTAAGATCCGATTTGGCTGGGGACAAACAGGAAATAACCAAATTGGAAATAATTTATATGATTCTAATCTGCATTTGGTAAACAGTACAATGGGAACTTCATATTTGCCATCAAATACTCCTAATAAAGATTTGAAATGGGAAACTCAGGATCAGACGAATTTAGGTTTAGATTTCACGATGTTTGATTCTAAACTTACGGCTTCTGTAGATTTGTATAAAAAAGTTTCTAAAAACTTTTTGTATCAGGTTCCGTTGCCAAACTTTCTTTCCGGCGGTGGCGATTATGAAGGTGGTGTAAATCCTCCGTACTTTAATCTTGGAAGTATGAATAATAAAGGTATCGAATTTACGCTTGGTTATACTGAAAAATTCTCAGACAACTTTACATGGAATACGAGTTTAAATTTTACTAAATATGAAAATGAGGTTACAAATATGGCTGGTTTAAATATTGTAAAAACAATGAATACGCTGGCTTATAATACGGTAACGGTTTCAAGAACTCAGGAAGGTTTGCCAATTGGTTCCTTTATAGGTTATGAAGCGCTTGGAATTTACAGAACTGACGATGATTTACTTACGTATGGTCATGAAACGGCTCCGGGTACAAAAGTTATCCTGAAAAATGGTACGAATTCATTATTGCCTAATTTTCAAAAAGGCGATGTTATTTACAAAGATCAAAATAATGACGGTCTAATTGACTTAAAAGATTTAGTGCCAATTGGAAATCCAAATCCAAAATTCACTTATGGATTCACAAATAATTTCAAATACAAAAATGTTGATTTGTCGATTTTCGTTCAGGGAACTGCAGGAAATAAACTAATGAATTTAACTCGTTTGTCTGGAACGATGAACAGTAACCTGGGAACTAATTATTTAGCAGAAGCTTCAGATTTTTATTCGGCTTCAAATATTGATGCTTCTTTGCCAAGACCATCAACTTATGACGATATTAATAATGCAATATCAAGCCGTCATATCGAAGATGGTTCTTATTTAAGAATTCAGAATGTTACTTTAGGATATTCTTTGCCATCTGAGATCATTTCTAAATTGAGTTTGACAAGATTAAGAATTTATGCTTCCGGACAAAATCTGTACACTTTTACTAAATACAAAGGTTATGATCCTGAAGTTGGTTCGTACAATCAGGATGCATTATTATCCGGTGTTGATAATGGACGCTACCCGGTTCCGAGACAAATAACTTTTGGTTTTAACGTTGAATTTTAATGAAAATTAATATGAAAAATATAATAAAAAGAAGCAGTGTGGTTGCTATAACAATGCTGATGTTAATCTCATCTTCTTGCTCTCAGGATTTTATCGATGTTCCTGCAGAAGGAACACCAACAATTGGTAATTATTACGATTCAGATGAAAAACTGGATAATGCATCAAACGGATTATATGGTCTTGTTTGGTTTAATATGAACAAATCGGCTTTTTATGGTATTACAGATGTGATTTCGGGTAATATGTACGCAAGCCAGTATAATGATTTTGGAAAATTCACCGATTTAAGTTTTACCAATTCTCAGGCTTTTATTTCTGATGCATGGAGATCTTGTTTTGGTGCAGTGGCAAATTCTAATGCTTATATTAATAACCTGCCTCAAAGTGTTGGACCAAATGTTAGTAAAGCGGCTTTGAATAATGCATTGGGAGAAGCACATTTTATAAGAGCTTTTTCTTATTTCTTCTTAGTAAGGTTATGGGGAAATGTGCCAATTATCGAAAACAATGCTGATTATTCTCAAAACTTTGTGGTGCCAAGTAATCCGGTTCAGGATGTTTATACTTTTATTGAAAATGATTTAAAATTTGCGATTGCCAATTTAAAATCAAAAAGCAGAGGTTCTAATTATGCTGCAAATGCACACGTTTCCAGCGGATCTGCAAAAGCATTTTTAGCAAAAGTATATTTGTATCAGAAAAAATACGAGCTGGCAAGAGCAATGGCTCAGGAAGTAATTAATAGTGGTGAGTTTAAATTATTGGGTGGAGAAGAATTGCCTACAAAATCTTTTGCCGATTTATGGCTGCAAAAAAATAATAATAATGAAGAATCGATCTTTTCATGGCAATGGACAGGAACAGGAACTTATTTTGAGGGTAATTTCTCTAACACATTATTTGCTCCTGAAAACAGATTGGTTGAAACTACTTATTCTGGACAAATTGCTCCGTCTCAGGATTTAATTCATAATGTTTTTGAAAACGGAGACAGAAGAAGAATCGAAACATTTATGCTTCCGGGAGATTTTTATCCAAATTTAACCTATGCACAAACACTTGCTGTAGATTCTCCAAAAATATTGGGCTATACTTTTGAACTTGCAAATGAAGCTCAAAACTCAGGTGCGGGTTTGAAGAAATACGTTATCGGAAAAGAAAATTTACCAATTACAGGACCGTTTAATGCTCCTTTTAATGGAGAAAGCAGCATGAATAGCTACATGATGCGTTATGCTGAATTGTTATTAATTCATGCCGAAGCTATTTTAGGTTCACAAACGGGTAGTACAGCTGATGCGATGGCGCTTAAATCGTACAATGCAGTTCGTAAAAGAGCAGGTTTGCCAATAAAAGCATCAATTTCTTTTGATGATATATTTAGAGAAAGACGCGCAGAATTAGCTTGTGAAGGCGATTATTATTTTGATTTGGGACGTTTACCTTTCAGTAAAGCCAAAGAAATATTAGAGGCGCAAAACAGAGGTGATCAAGATATCGAAAAGCACATCACAATTTCTGCAACAAGTCTTTTATTGCCTTATCCTGCAGATGATTTAATTAAAAATCCAAAATTGACAGAAGTAGCACCGTATACTTTTAAATAATTTTAAAAATAAAAATATGAAAAATATAAAAATTGTTTCGTTAACAGCATGTCTGGCATGGATGTTATCTTTAATGCTTTTTAGTTCATGCTCAAATGATGATGCTAATGCAGAAAACAGTGGTGGAGGACCGGTTATAGAATCTGTAATGCCTTCTGGTTATAATGTCGATGGAAGTATGAAACCATTAACGCCGGTTACTTTAGTAGATCCAAAAAATTATTATGTCATTCATGGTAAAGGATTGCTTACCACGCAAAAGGTTTATTTTAATGATTTTGATACTTATTTCAGACCCACTTTTGTAACCGATACTGACATTATTATATTGGTAGACGAAAATACGCCTTTTGCCGATGCTTCAAATCAGTTAAAAGTTGTAACAGCAAATGGAACTGCCATTTTTGATTTAACCGTTGCGCCTCCTGTACCAACATTTAGCGGTTTTAATTTAATAAATGCAGTTGAAGGCGATGAGGTAACTATTAAAGGAAAGTACTTTTTAGATCCTGTTGTTACGCTTGCAAAAACAGCAACAGAACCAGAAGTTCCGATTACTATTGTCTCTTCAAGTTTAGAGCAAATAGTGGTAAAAATTCCGGCGAACGCCAATCACAGAAATCTTGCTGTAACGAATATATCAGGAACAGCCGTGTCTAAAGAAGCGATTGGTACAGCATTATACGATGATAAATTGTACGGTATGCAATGGGGAGGTCCTTGGTCAGGCAAAGGTGTTAATTTTGATTTTGATGGAGATTCTTACCAAGGCGAAAAATCATGGCAATGGGTTTTCGGCGGATGGGACGGCGGAAACTGGGGCTTTGATGTGGATATGACGCCATACAAAGCGATGAGAATTGCCGTGAAAGGGACAAAAAATGGTCAGGTTAATTTTAGTGTAAACGGAGGATCAAATTATGTAATCCCTGTTACAACGACATGGGTTTATATAGAAATTCCGCTAAGTGCTTTAGGAAATCCTGCAAGCGTAACAATGCTGACATTTCAGGAATCAAATAATGATGGAGGAAATACGGTTTTATTTGACGATATAGGTTTTGTACTAAAATAATAAGTATTTTTTGTTTTGAATTTTGTTTTGAATATTCCCTAATTGAAAAATTAGGGAATATCTTTTTATACCATATTTTAAATTGAAATATAATGAAGAAAATAATTTTAATAATAACCGTTTGTGTTTCCGTTTTAGGTTTTAGTCAGGGAAATACACATACACAAACTGGTGGAAAATTTGAAGGACTTGCCATGACGCCGCCAATGGGATGGAATTCCTGGAATACTTTCGGAACCAATATTGATGAAAAATTAGTAAAAGAAACTGCCGATGAAATGGTTTCATCAGGAATGGCCGCAGCGGGTTACAATTATATTGTACTTGATGATGGCTGGATGGCAAAAGAACGCGATGTAAACGGAGATCTTGTTCCTGATCCTGTAAAGTTTCCTAACGGAATGAAAGCTGTAATTGATTATGTTCACAGCAAAGGTTTAAAGTTTGGTTTGTACAATTGTGCAGGAACGCAAACCTGTGCGGGTTATCCCGGAACAAGAGGTTATGAATATCAGGATGCACGTTTTTATGCCAAACTCGGAATTGATTTTTTAAAATACGATTGGTGTAATACAAAAGGTATCACCGCGCCGGAAGCTTATGCTACAATGAGTAATGCGCTTAAAACTGCCGGAAGACCAATTGTTTTTAGTCTTTGCGAATGGGGCGATAACCAACCTTGGGAATGGGGAAAACCAATTGGGAATCTTTGGAGAATTTCCGGAGATATTTATCCTTGTTTTGATTGCGAATTCAAACACGAAGAAGGAAATTGGTCATCCTGGGGATTTATGAAAATTGCCGAAATGAGAAAAGATATTCGGAAATATTCAGGACCGGATCATTGGAATGATTTTGATATGATGGAAGTTGGAAACGAAATGAATGATACCGAAGATAAATCGCATTTTTCAATGTGGTGTATGCTGGCTTCTCCGCTTATTGCAGGAAATGATTTCAGAAAAATGTCAAAAGAAACCCTGGCGATTTTAACCAATAAGGAATTAATTGCTGTTAATCAGGATAAATTAGGAATTCAGGGTTTTAAATATATCGCCGAAGACGGATTAGAAGTTTGGGTAAAACCATTATCAGATGGAAATTGGGCTGTAACTCTCTTAAATAGAAGCGATGTTGCTAAAAAAATCAATTTTGATTGGAAGAAGCATATTATTAAGGATGCAGATTTTGGCTATGAAGCCGATTTTAATAAAGTAGTTTACAAATTAAAAGATCTTTGGAAAAACAAGGAAGTCGGAAATACCAAAAAGAGTTTCGTTTCAGATCTTGCTTCTCATGATGTCATTACATTGCGACTAATTCCGTAAAATCAATTTCCTATGAAATTAAAAACTAAAATTAGTACGATCACTCTATTTATGATGTTTTGTTTTTCGAATGCCCAATTTGTAAAACATCATGGTCAGCTTCATGTTTTAGGAACACAATTGGTCGATAAAAATAACAATCCTGTTGTTTTACGCGGTATGAGTTTTGGCTGGCATAGCATGTGGCCAAGATTTTATAATGAAAAAGCGGTAAGCTGGTTAAAAAAAGACTTTAATTGTAATGTTGTTCGTGCCGCAATGGGCATCGAATCAGGCAAGATGTCTTATATAAAGGAACCACAATTTTCAAAAGAAAAAATAGAGAGCGTTATTAAAGGAGCCATAAAATCAGATATATATGTTATTATAGATTGGCACAGCCATAATATCAATTTAAAAGAAGCCAAAGAATTCTTTGCAGAAATGTCAAAGAAATACGCAAAGTATCCCAATATAATATACGAGGTTTTTAATGAACCTGATTATGAAACATGGCAGGAAGTTAAAGCTTACGCCGAAGAAGTAATTAAGGTTATTAGAGCAAATGACCCAAACAATATTATTTTGATCGGATCGCCACATTGGGATCAGGATGTTAATCTTCCGGCGGCAGATCCTATAAAAGGATATAGTAATTTAATGTATACGATGCATTTTTATGCAGCCACACACGGAAAAGAGTTGAGAGACAAAACTGATGAGGCCCTAAAAAGCGGTTTGCCTATTTTTATTTCAGAATCTGCAGGAATGGAAGCTACAGGAGATGGACCATTAAATTATGTAACCTGGCAAGAATATATTGACTGGATGGAAGCGCATAAATTAAGCTGGATTACCTGGTCAGTTTCAGATAAAGAGGAAACTTGTTCTATTTTGAAAAAATCAGCAAAGTCAGAAGGGAAATGGAAAACAGAAGATTTAAAAGAATCCGGAATTAAAGTTCGGGAGTATTTAAGAAAATATAATTCGCAAGAATAGTAATCTAATATAATTACTTTCTAAAAAGCCTGTTCAGTTTTGAGCAGGCTTTTTGTTTTGCTTATTGTTCTAAATGCTTTCATATTCCCTATGATTATTGATTGTTCATGGTTTGTATTTTTGTAAGAATTTTGATTAAAAAGCAACATTTGTTCAGATGTTAAGTTAAATAGGTATAATATTGTTTGTTTATTTTGAAATTAAACTTACCCCTGTTTTTTACAGGGTAATATTATTTTTGAGTCTTTTTACAGATGATTTTTGGTTGTTTGTAGCTTTAGTTTTGTTGTTAACCCTAATTTTTAGGCTTGTTTTGGTAAAAATGCGTTATTGAATTTTCAAAAATAAATCTTTATAAATGTCAAATCACGATTATTGTCAAATTAATTTTTGTAATCCATAATTCTTTATCCAAAACGTCAAAAAAATAGACTTCAATTCTTTTACTCATACAAAAGTTAATAAATTCGCTAATGAAAATGAAGAGGTTTTAAGGGGAAATAAGAGGTTTTAGAAGTGACTTATAGTATTAAATACATATATAAAAATTTAACTAACCAGAATCAATTTAATAACTAAAAACCAATTAAAACATGAAAAAAGTATTTCACATTTTAGCCGCGATGCTAACCAGTTCTTTTGCCTTTGCACAAGACGATACGGAGACAGCAACTTCACCAGCAACAACATGGGGAGGATCTGCAGATGCGTATTACAAATATGATTTTTCAAAACAAATGAATGGATTAACGAGCTTTACCAACTCACAAGATTCATTCGAATTAGGGATGGCTTCTGTAGAAGCAGCCCATACATTCGGTAAAGCTTCTGTTTTTGTAGATTTAGGTTTCGGAAAAAGAGCAGGAGAGTTTTCATATAATGAAACAACAGATAAAGATATTAATGCAAAGTTCTTAATTAAACAATTGTTTTTTACGTATCAAATAACCGAAAAATTTAAGGTCGTTGCAGGTAGTTTTGGTACACATATAGGATACGAAGTATTAGACGCGGTAGACAATAAAAATTACAGTATGTCATATGCGTTTTCATACGGGCCGTTCTTTAATACTGGAGTAAAAGCACAATATACCTCAGGGAAATTTACAGCGATGTTTGGTATCACAAACCCAACCGATTTTAAATCGGCAATGGATGCAGGATCCAGCCAAAAAACATACATAGGACAATTAGGATATATTGGTGAAACCGGAAGTGTTTATTTAAACTTTACATCAGGAAGTACAAATCCTACACCGGGAACTTTAGTTCCGCCAACAGATGAAAATAAATCGCAGTTTGATTTAGTAGCGTCTAAAACAATAAGTGATAGTTTCGGTCTTGGATTTAATGCCACTTATGCTAAAAGTAAAAATGATTTTGACAGCACTTTAGATGGTGAATGGTTTTCACTTGTAGGATACGCTAATTATTCATTTAAACCGGATTTGCTTTTGGCTTACAGAATTGAATATTTTGATGCTAAAGATGCTTTAAATCTTGGAACTCTAAACGGTTCTAGTGTTTTTGCAAACACGTTATCATTAAATTACAAAGTTGGAAAACTAACTATAATTCCTGAGGTAAGATACGATGCTGCGTCAGAAGATATATTTTTAGATAAAGATGCCCTGCCAACAGGAGGATCATTCTATGCGCTGCTTGCTACAACATACTCTTTCTAGAGATAAAGATTGATATTTTTTTTTTTTTGGAGCTGTCGAAACATATTAATGTTTTGGCAGCTTTTTTATTATTGCTTGTTTTTTTGTTGCCACAGATTAGAGGATTAAAATGATTTTTTACCATTAAGATATTAAGAAAAGGTAAGTTTTGCTTAATGAAACTATATCTTAATGGTTCAATTTTAAATATGCTTTTTAATTTGTGCTAATCGTGTAATTGCTTCGTCTGCTCGCAATCGCTCGGGTTGTGGTAAAAAAACTTCACATCGCATAACAGGAATAATCTTTTTAATCCTTTAATCTGTGGCAAACTTTAACCACCAATGCACAACAAAAAAACGCGTTTCTAAATAGTTAGAAACGCGTTTTGAATTTTTATAAGGATGAGATTTATTGAAGTTGTTTTTTGTAAATTGAATAAATCGTATCTATTGTTTTTCGATCTAAAACTGCTGTTGCATCCGTTTGGATATAATGTAATTTAAAAGCCTGAATTGCAGCTGAAAGATTCTTGGTATTATAACCAATAATACGTAAAGCCTGTTCTATTTTAAAATCAAAAGGAGCTTCTTCTAAAATTTCATCCGGCCAAATACCAAATCCTTTTTCAGCTAATGTTTTCCACGGAAACAATGCACTTGGATCTTGTTTTCTGCCAGGAGCAATGTCAGCATGACCCAGAATATTTTGAGTCGGAATATTATAATCTTTTTTTAGTTTTGTTAAAAGGGCAACCAAACTGCTTATTTGCGCTTCGGTAAAAGGTTTAAAACCATTATTGTCAAGTTCAATACCAATTGAAGTCGAATTTAAATCAGTGTTTTTTCCCCAAGATGATGCTCCGGCGTGCCATGCTCTTAAATAGTCATTTAGCATTTGCACTACTTTTCCATTTTCAGAAATTATGTAATGTGCACTTACCTGCGTTTTGGTCTTGGTAAAAGTATTTATAGTTTGCTGAATAGAATCCTGTGCGGTATGGTGAATAATAATAAAACTTGGTTTTCTTAAATTAAAATTGACAGTACCAATCCATTCTGTATTTATACCATTTAATAAAGCAGTAGATCCTGTTTTTGACAACGTATCTTTTACAATACCCAATTGTTGCGCATATGTAGTATCGATAACTAACGGGCTAACGGCAGGTATATTTTGTGCTTCTTTACTGGTAATTTGATTCTCTAAATTTTTAAGCTGCTGATCGTAAACTTTCTCAGTAGTTTTATAAGGATTTGTAGAGCAAGAAGTAATAATAATTGCTAAAATCAGATAACAAAAATGTTTTTTTGCCATGGTTTTGTTATTTTTAAATATAAGTTAAAACAATTATTCTTGTGTTTTTATTGCTTCTGTTTCTTTTTTATCGTCTTTATTTTCTTTAGAATCTTTTTTCTTTTTAGATTTCGATTTTTTTATCTCCTTAAAATTCTCCATGAAATCGGTGTATTTTGGGATTTGGTCAGGATTTAAAAAGGCAGTTATTTTTTTAGTCGTGCTTTCTCTTAAAGCTTTCATTTGCTCAATTTTTTCATCCTGGCTGCTGCTTTCGTTTTTCAAAAGAACTCCTTGTTCTTTCATGCTGTCCGTTAAAACATTTGTAATTGCAATAGCCTGCAATTCATCCAGATTGACTACAGGTTTCATTTGTTCAACGATTCTGGCTGCAGTTTCTTCAGCAGGAATTTCCTTTGGTTTGCTTGTGTTGCCTGGATTTCCTTGCATCATACTTCTGTCCATTCCCATTCCGCCGCCTCTTCCGTAGCCGCCACCGCCGCCATATCCGCCGCCGCCGTAACCATTATTATATCCGTTTCCGTATTGTGCAGAAACTGAATTGAAACATAATAAGGTAAAAACTAAAAGAAATAAAGATTGTATCGGTTTCATAAATGTTTTATCTAAAGTTAGCAAAAGAATACCGTAAATTTAAGCAGGTTCTCCGTATAAATCAAATTCTGTTGCTTCAATTATCCTTATATTAACAAATTCACCTGTTTTTACGTAATGTTTTGATGCATCTATTAAAACTTCGTTATCAACATCCGGACTATCAAATTCTGTTCTTCCCACAAAATGAGCGCCTTCTTTTCTGTCGATAATACATTTGAAAACCTGACCTACTTTTTCCTGATTTAAATCCCATGAAATTTGCGATTGCAATTCCATAATTTCATTTGCTCTTGCTTGTTTTATATCATCCGGAACGTCGTCTTCAAGTAAATAAGCATGTGTGTTTTCTTCGTGAGAATAAGCGAAACAGCCCATTCTGTCAAATTTCATTTCCTGAACGAAATCTTTCAAAATTTCAAAATCTTCCTGAGTTTCTCCCGGATAACCAACAATTAATGTAGTTCTAATTGCCATCCCCGGAACCGCAGCGCGAAAATCTTTCAACAATTGTGTTGTTTTTGCCTGAGTTGTACCACGACGCATTGATTTCAAAATAGAATCAGAAATATGCTGCAACGGAATATCAATATAATTACAAATTTTTGGCTCGCGTTTCATTACTTCCAAAACGTCCATCGGGAAACCGGTAGGGAAGGCGTAGTGCAAACGAATCCATTCAATGCCTTCTACTTTTACCAAAGCTTCTAAAAGTTCGGCAAGATTTCTCTTTTTATAAATATCAAGACCATAATACGTTAAGTCTTGAGCAATTAAGATTAGTTCTTTTACGCCATTTTTAGCTAAACCTTCTGCTTCTTTCACTAATTTCTCAATAGTTTGAGAAACGTGTTTTCCACGCATTAACGGAATCGCACAAAAACTGCAAGGTCTGTCGCAACCTTCAGCAATTTTTAAATAAGCGTAGTTTTTCGGAGTTGTCGTTAAGCGTTCTCCTAACAATTCGTGTTTATAGTCGGCACCTAAAGCTTTCAATAGTTGAGGTAATTCTGTAGTACCAAAATATTGATCGACATTTGGGATTTCTTTTTCCAGATCCGGTCTGTAACGTTCAGATAAACATCCGGTTACAAAAACCTTGTCTACTAAACCTTTGTCTTTTTTATCAGCATATTCCAAAATCATATTTACTGATTCTGCTTTTGCATTATCGATAAATCCGCAAGTGTTAATTACAATTATGTTTCCTTCTTCGGCTGCCGGAGCTTCGTGTTGTACGTCTTTTCCATTCGCACGAAGCTGACCCATAAGCACTTCGCTGTCATACACATTCTTCGAACACCCAAGAGTGATTACGTTAATTTTGTTCTTTTTTAAAGACTTGGTTCTCATACTTTTATAAATTGGAGTGCAAAATTACACTTTTTTATTCAAACACCAGTTGTTTCGGTTTCTTTTAGATGTTTTTTATGAAGCTTCCTGAATAGTTATTGGGACTGGTTTCTGTTATATCTTTTTGTATCAGGGCTAAAAAAAATCCGCCAGGTAAAAGACCTGACGGAAATTTAGATAATCTATTTATTCTTAATTACAATTCAAATAATAAAGACAAAGAAACATTATTTAGTTTCGATGTAATATTGGCAGGATCAGTTAATCCTGTTGCAAAAAATCCCTGACTTGTTTTTCTCTCTGCATAAGAATAGGCTAAATCTAATTTTGTGCCTCCAAAATTATAACCCAAACCACCAGAGTAACTGTTTAAATCTCCAATTGTAGTTTTGTTTTTATAAGGACTTCCTTCAAAACGATATCCGCCTCTTAAACTCAATCTTTTTATTTTGTATTCAGCACCAACTCTTAATTCACCATTACTGGTCATTTGGTCGCTGATGTCGTTGTTTAATCCTCCAAAACCGCCACTATTTGGTTTAAATTTAGTGTTTCCGTAATCTTTTATAGCATAATCAATACTAATTAAACCTGATTTTCCGAAGATATAAGCTCCACTAAAAGTAAATTTTCCGGGTGTTTGTAAGGTGTAAGATTCGTAAACGTTTACATAGTCAGGATTTAATGTATATTCAACCCCTTGTCCTCCGCTTGTTTCTGTTAGTGTATATAAACTTTGATGAACTTCATCATAAAGTTCGTACCATGTATTAGATTCGTATGCTATACCAAGACGAAAAGCTTCTGTAACTTTACCAATGGCTCCGAGTTGAAAAGAGAATCCGTTTCCGTAAGTATATAATTCGTTATTAAAAGTTAAATTAGAGATAGTTGGAGCAGGAACTAATGGATTATCATTTTCTTCATAAAAACTGCTTGATCTTCTATAATCAGTAACATGTACATTTAAGTTGGCTCCAAGATAAATTCTGTCTTTATATGAGGTTGCAATGTTAAAACTTACTTTACTATTGTATCCTCGTTCAGATATTATATTATCCTGATAAAAATTGCCGCCAGCAGGAACATTTGTGCTATAAGTACTGTTTGGATTATTTTCGTCATCGGCATTTATTATAAAACCTTGATATCCTAACATTGCTTGCTGAGCAGAGAATCCTGATAAATTAGGATATTGGCTATTAGGTAAATTAGAACCTAAAAAACCGTATCTGTTAGTGATTGGCTCTTTGTCACCTATTTCAACAAATTGACCAGGCACTGGCGCTCCTCCATTACCATAATTAGCATAAGCTAAAAAATACCCATCAATAGAACGTGTTGGATTCGTTCCAGCAGAGTATGTGTTATTATTGAAATTATTGGTATTTTCATAAGAAGCTCCAATAGCTATTTTATTCCAACCACTTTTATTATTTCTATCGTTAAAAACAAAAACACCGCCAGCCTGATTCAGGATAAAAGAGTTGTCTTTGTCACTTGTTTGAGTTCCGAAGTAACTAGAATTATTTTTAATATTCTGATTGCTAAAAGTTATTGCAACCTGATTGTTCAAAAATATAGCAGATCCGGCAGGGTTTACAGAAAGAGAAGATAAATCTCCGCCAACTGCTCCAAAGGCTCCACTCATGGCTCTAAATCTGGCAGTTCCGGTTAAATTGTCCTGAGCATAACGTACAGCATCTGAAACTTCTTGTGAATGTGAGACGCTAATAGTTAGTCCCGATATAATTAGGAATAATATTTTTTTCATTTGATTTAGGTGTTAAATGATTTTGTAGATGTTAAACAGTAGAGAAATTATCTTCTTCCTCCACCGCCACCGCCAGATCTTCCACCGCCGCCGCCAGATGATCTCATGCTTCCGCCACCGCCGCCACTGCTATAAGAACGTGAAGATCCGCTGCTTGGTGATGAATAACTTCTAGATGAGTTGTTGCTGCCGCTATTGTAGCTTCTGGTAGTGTTACCTGAACCTCTGTTTGAATAATCGTAACTGCTTCTGTTAGAATTAGAATAGTTTCTATTTGTAAAAGTAGGACTTGACGTTCTGCCATTTACAGCGCTTCTTCTATAGTCAGAATAGCCGTTGCTTCTGTTGGTATAATTTCTATTAGTGGTATAGCTTCCTCTGTTCGTGTAGCTTCTATTGCTATAGCTTCTGTCAGTGTATCCTCTGTTAGTATATCCTCTTGAAGTATAATTTCTGTTATAAGCGTAGTTTCTTCCGCCATAGTAAGCTGCAGATCCTCTTCTGCCATAGTTGTAAGCGTAGTTGTTGTAACGGTATCCGTAACCTCCCCAGTATCCAGGGTAGTAACCACCTCCCCAATATCCAGGGTATCCCCAGGCATAGCCAGGGTATCCCCAGTAACCGCCGCCATAACCCCATCCGTAATATGGATATCCAAGTCCAAAACCAAATCCTATTGACCAGGTTGGATCAGAGTAATAGTTTACAGCTACTTCGGTATTAGCACTTCCCCATGCAGGGTATGCATTTGTTGTTACAGCAGTTTGTGTACTGTCATTTTCGGCGTAATTGCCATAAGAATCTACATCTGTAAAAATCTCAGTTGGCTGATTATCGTCTTGTAATGATTTGAAATAATCCTTATATTGATTGTTTGTACCTGTGGTAGTAGTTTGAGCGTATGTTCTTGATGAACCACCATATACTCCGTCATTATCACTGTATGAAGTATTTTGGTAAGAACCACACGAAGCTGCTAGAAAACTCAGTAATCCAATTAGGTAGAAATGAGCTGAGTTTTGGCGAAGAGAAATAGAAGTTTTCATATCTGTGGTGATTTTTATTGTTGCACATTACAAAAATAGTTAGTTTTGTCAAACTATTTAGTTAAATTATTAAAACAAAATTTGTGCCAAACTATTCAATATGAGTAAGAACCTCACTACAAGATCAGAAGATTATTCGAAATGGTATAATGAACTGGTTGTAAAAGCAGATTTAGCCGAAAATTCAGGGGTTAGAGGCTGTATGGTAATAAAACCATACGGATATGCGATTTGGGAAAAAATGCAGGCAGAGCTTGACAGAATGTTTAAAGAGACCGGACATCAAAATGCATATTTTCCTTTATTTGTGCCCAAAAGCATGTTTGAAGCTGAAGAAAAAAATGCTGAAGGATTCGCAAAAGAGTGCGCTATCGTAACCCATTATAGATTAAAAAATGATCCGGATAAACCCGGAAAACTAATGGTTGATCCAAATGCCAAATTAGAAGAAGAACTTATTGTTCGTCCTACAAGTGAGGCAATTATTTGGTCTACTTATAAAGGATGGGTACAGTCTTACAGAGATTTACCTTTATTAATCAATCAATGGGCAAATGTTGTTCGTTGGGAAATGCGTACACGTTTGTTTTTGAGAACTGCTGAGTTTTTATGGCAGGAAGGGCATACGGCTCATGCTACAAAAGCAGAAGCTTTGGAAGAGTCTGAAAAGATGATGAATGTTTATGCGGATTTTGCAGAAAACTTCATGGCGATTCCTGTGGTAAAAGGTATAAAAACCGAAACAGAACGTTTTGCAGGAGCAGATGAAACTTATTGTATTGAAGCTTTAATGCAGGACGGAAAAGCATTGCAGGCAGGAACATCTCACTTTTTAGGTCAGAACTTTGCAAAAGCATTTGATGTGAAATTTGCAAATGCCGAAGGAAAACAAGAGCATGTGTGGGGAACTTCCTGGGGAGTTTCTACCCGCTTGATGGGAGCTTTGGTTATGACGCATTCTGATGATCAGGGATTGGTTTTGCCTCCTAATTTAGCGCCAATACAAGTGGTGATAGTTCCAATTTATAAAACAGATGAACAATTAGCAGAAATCACAACGGCAGTGAATGAATTAACCGCCAAGTTGAAAAAGTTGAAGATTTCAGTTAAATATGATGACAGAACAACTCAAAAACCAGGATTCAAGTTTGCTGAATGGGAATTAAAAGGAGTTCCGGTTAGAATTGCTGTTGGACCAAAAGATTTAGAAAACGGAACTTTTGAAGTAGCAAGACGTGACACATTGACAAAAGAAACGGTTTCTGGTGAAGGAATTGTAAACTATATAAATGACCTGTTAGAGCAAATTCAAAATGATTTATTTAATAAAGCATTAGAATATCGTAATACGCATATTACGGAAGTAAATAGTTTTGAGGAATTTAAGGAAGTTTTGGATGGAAAAGCAGGTTTTGTATCAGCTCATTGGGACGGTACTGCTGCTACTGAAGAAAAGATAAAAGACTTGACAAAAGCGACGATTCGCTGCATCCCTTTGGATGCTGTAGAAGAGGCGGGAACCTGTGTGCTTACTGGGAATCCTTCTTCAAAAAGAGTGCTTTTTGCGAAGGCATATTAAAAAATTTTAATTTTTTTTGCGTCAGGTATTGTACATCTTAAAAATAGTTGTATTTTTGCATCCGCATTAGAGAAGCAGGCCCGTTCGTCTATCGGTTAGGACGCATGGTTTTCATCCATGTAAGAGCGGTTCGATTCCGCTACGGGCTACTATTTTCTTTTGTGAATTACGTTATTTAACTTGATGTAAAAAATGGCCCGTTCGTCTATCGGTTAGGACGCATGGTTTTCATCCATGTAAGAGCGGTTCGATTCCGCTACGGGCTACAAATTTCAGTTTATTATAAATTGAAGAAAACTTAGAAGAACTGGTCTGTTCGTCTAGGGGTTAGGACTCCAGGCTTTCGTCCTGGTAACAGGGGTTCGATTCCCTTACAGACTACTAAAATTAGTTGTGAATAAGTTTTATAAAATAAAAATTGGTGTCTCGATTTTTGTTTTATTAGTTAAAACCAAAGTGATTGTTTTGCAATTGTGGGAGGTTTTTCTTTTTTAACTAGTATCTATAATAATTATTACATCTAAAATTAAAACAAAATGGCAAATCATAAGTCAGCATTAAAAAGAATCAGAAGTAACGAAAAAAGAAGAGTTCTTAACAGATACCAACATAAAACTACTCGTAATGCTATCAAAGCGTTAAGATTAGCTACTGATAAATCTGATGCAACTTCTAAATTATCAACTGTAATCTCTATGATTGATAAATTAGCTAAAAAGAACATCATTCATGATAATAAAGCTTCTAACCTGAAGTCTAAATTAACTAAACATGTTGCTAAATTGTAATTAATTACAATTTCCTAAAAATATAAAAAGTCCTCTTTTAGAGGACTTTTTTTTGTTTGAACAAATGGGAAATTCTTCTTTTTCCTTAAAGTTCTATTTTCTTTTTTAGGTATTCTAACATTGGTTTTGTAATAGGCTTTGAAAGAAAGTCAATAATAATTGGATATTTTTTTGCCTTGGCTAAATCGTGAGGATCAATTGTAGAAGATAACACAATAACTTTTGCCGTATTAAATTCAGAATAATATGGAGAAGTAAAATGATCAAGAAATTCCCAACCGCCCATTACAGGCATATTTAAATCTAAAAAAATTAATTCCGGTTTTTTGTTTACTTTATTTTTACTATTGTTATACTTTAAAGTATTAAAATGATGTAGAGCTTCTTCGCCATTTGGAGCTGTAATGATTTCTTTGGAAAAAGAAGATTTTGAAATCACTTTTTTGCATAACATCAATGTAATTGGATCGTCATCAACACATAAAATCTGCTCAAGCATAATATTAATTTTTAAAAGTTATTGTAAAAGTAGTCCCTTTGTTAACTTCGCTTTCTATACCAATAGTACCTCCCATTGTTTCTACCTGCGATTTTACAAGATATAATCCTAATCCTTTACTGTCAGGATAGTTATGAAATCTTTGGTATAATCCAAAAACTTTGTCGCGATTTCTTTCTAAATCAATTCCAATTCCGTTGTCTTTAAAGATCAGGATTACCTGATGATCGATTTGTTCTGCAATTATGGAAATTTTGAGTTTTCTGTTTTCTGATTTGTATTTTATGGAATTGGTCAGTAAATTAAGTAAAATACTTTCAATATAAGCTTTGTTTGTGTTTAATAATGGTACTCTGTCAAACTTTAGTTTAATAATTGGTTTGTGTAATTCGATTTGAAAAGATAATTGACTAAAGACATTTTCAAATATTTCTTTTAAGGAGACTTCTTCTTTTTGCATCGAAGGATTGTCTTTAATAATGATCACTTTTACCAGATCATTGATAGTTTCATTTAGCAAATGGGTTGATTTACTAAATCCGGCAAGAATTTCTTCGAGTTCAGAATCTTCAATCGGAATATCTTCGGTAAGATTTAAAAGACCGATTAAGTTAGACAGAGGTGCGCGCAAGTTGTGCGATGTGATGTATGAAAACTGTTTTAAATCCTTATTGTTTTGTGTTAATTCACGAATAAGATGTTCTTTTTCTGTCTCTAGTTTTTTCTCATCGGTAATATCTCTTTGAATAGAAATCCAATGCGAAATTACACCTTCGTTATTGAAAATCGGAATCATAGAAAATCGAACCCAATATTCTTCTTTTTGTTTTGTGTAACTAATGGTCTCTATGAGGCATTCTTCCTCATTTTTAATAGCTCGTAAAAGTTTTTTTAATTCATCTGAATCTGAATTTGGTCCTTTGTTGAAAATATTGGTTGATTTTCCAATTATTTCGTTTGAATGATAACCTGACATTTGAGAAAATGCAGGATTTACGTAAACTATTTTTGGGATTTTACCATTTACAGAATTTGCTTCTGTAATTAAGATAGAATCTTTTGATTGTGTGATTACGGTTTCAAGAAGTTTTAATCGCTGTTCTTCTTCTTTTTGTTTCGTGATATCCTGAATTGCCCCAATCATTCTGATAGCCCTTCCGTTTTCGTCTTTTAATAAAAAACCCCGATCCAGAACATATTTATAAGTTCCGTCTGCACATCTGAAACGATATTGATCTTGCCATTTTTCGGTTTTTTGTTCGATAAATGAATATAATTTAATAGACATTCTAATACTGTCTTCGGGATGAATTTTATCAAACCACCATTTTGACGTTTTTCCAACATCTTCTTGTTTATATCCAAAAACGCTTTCGATTCCTTTATTCCAATTAATGCTGTCTTCCTGAATTTTCCAGTCCCAAATAGTGTCACTTGTTGCTTTTGCTACAATATCATATTTTTCATTCGATTCTTTAATTTCTTCATTTGTAGTTTTGAATTTTTCGAAAATTGATTTGTTTCTGTTTTCGTTTTTCGAAAGTATGTACTTGAAAATAAGACCGGTAATTAAGATGAAAATAAAGTCTTTTATGATAAAGAAATAAAAATCCTGTTTAGAAGAGATAAAGCTAGTTAGCAATTTGTCGCAGATAATAGCTACAAATAACGAAATGGTAATATAGATTAGAGTAATTTGGAGAGTTTTACTTTTCATTACTCAAATATAATTAAATTAACTATAATTAAACAATAACAAAAGTTGATTTTACACTTAAATAATGCAGTTTTTTGTTAACTAATTAGTTGTCTATACGCAAACTATCGCAGAAACGTTTTTTATATGAAAATAAAGTGTACCTTTGCACCCATTAAAAATCACAGATGGAATCTATTAGAAATATTGCAATTATTGCCCACGTCGATCACGGTAAAACCACTTTGGTTGATAAAATTATGTATCACTGTCAATTATTTCGTGACAACGAAAATACAGGTGATTTAATTCTTGATAATAACGATTTAGAGCGTGAAAGAGGTATTACTATTACTTCTAAAAACGTTTCTGTTCAATACAAAGGAACAAAAATCAATATTATTGACACTCCAGGCCACGCGGATTTTGGAGGTGAAGTAGAACGTGTATTGAACATGGCCGATGGTGTATGTTTATTAGTGGATGCTTTTGAAGGCCCAATGCCACAAACTCGTTTTGTATTACAAAAAGCTATTGACTTAGGTCTTAAACCATGCGTAGTTATCAATAAAGTTGATAAAGAAAACTGTACTCCTGAAGAAGTTCATGAAAAAGTTTTTGACTTAATGTTTGAATTAGGTGCTTCTGAAGAGCAATTAGATTTTCCAACTGTTTACGGTTCTGCTAAAAACAACTGGATGTCTGACGATTGGAAAAACCAAACTGACAACATCGAGCCTTTATTAGACATGGTAATCAAAAATGTACCGGCTCCTAAAGTATCAGAAGGAACACCACAAATGTTGATTACATCTTTAGATTTCTCTGCATTTACAGGTCGTATCGCTATTGGTCGTCTTGAAAGAGGTGTGTTGAATGAAGGAATGCCAATTTCTTTGGTAAAAAGAGATGGTAAAGTTATAAAATCACGTATTAAAGAATTACATACTTTTGAAGGTTTAGGCCGTAAAAAAGTACAACAAGTAATTGCTGGTGATATTTGTGCTATTATTGGAATTGAAGGTTTTGAAATTGGTGATACAATCGCCGATTCTGAAAATCCTGAAGCTTTACAAACTATCGCAATTGATGAGCCAACAATGAGTATGTTGTTTACAATTAACGATTCACCTTTCTTTGGTAAAGAAGGTAAATTTGTAACTTCTCGTCATATTAGAGAAAGATTGACAAAAGAATTAGAGAAAAACTTAGCTATGAAGTTAGGTGAAACTGATTCTGCTGATAAATTCATGGTTTTTGGTCGTGGAGTACTTCACTTATCTGTTCTTATTGAAACAATGAGAAGAGAAGGGTATGAGTTACAAATTGGTCAGCCACAAGTTATCATCAAAGAAATTGATGGTAAAAAATGTGAGCCAATTGAGGAATTAACTATTGACTTACCAGAAAATCTTTCAGGTAGAGCAGTTGAATTCGTTACAATGCGTAAAGGAGAAATGCTTTCTATGGAAACTAAAGGGGAACGTATGATTGTAAAATTTAATATTCCATCACGTGGAATTATTGGATTACGTAACCAATTATTAACTGCAACAGCTGGTGAAGCTATTATGGCTCACCGTTTTATTGGATATGAGCCTTACAAAGGAGAAATTTCAGGACGTAACAAAGGTTCTTTGATTTCTATGGAAAAAGGAAAAGCTATTCCTTATTCTATCGATAAATTACAAGATCGTGGTAAGTTTTTTGTTGAACCAAATGCTGAAATCTACGAAGGTCAGGTAATTGGAGAAAACTCTCGTGCTGATGATATGTGTGTAAACGTAACTAAAGAGAAAAAACAATCTAACGTTCGTTCTTCTGGAAATGATGAAAAAGCAAGAATCATTCCACCAATTATTTTCTCTCTTGAAGAAGCTTTAGAGTATATTCAAAAAGATGAATATGTAGAGGTTACACCAAAATCTATTCGTTTGAGAAAAATCTATTTGACAGAAACTGATAGAAAAAGATTTAAATTCTAAGAATTTAATTTTCAATATAAAAATCCCAAATTCCAATTATAAGGAGTTTGGGATTTTTTTTGTTATCAGTAATATCGGAATTTGTAATTTTTGAGATTTGGAATTTCCAGCCTTTTATCTTTTTAAACTAAAATGACCTTTTACTATTTTGCCATCAATAAAAGTTAAGTTAAACCAATAATCGTCAGATGGTAATTGCTGACCGTTGAAAATACCGTTCCAGCCACTATTGTTTTGATTCATTTGTTTAAGAAGTTTACCGTAACGATCAAAAATATAAAGAGTATAATCAGGAAGCTGGTCTAAATTTTTAATGAACCATACATCATTATAACCATCTCCATTTGGAGTAAAAAATCTAGGATAATCCAAAACATATACCACATAAGAGTTTGATAATCCGCAGCCATTTTTGTCTCTGGCAATAGCATTATAAATTCCCGGCGTTACATTGGTAAATAAGGGCTGATCCTGAAAAATAATTCCATCCAATGAAAATTCGTAATTTCCAACTCCTGTATATTCTAATGAAACTGAATTTTCATTTGCAGAAAAATCTTTTATACTTGCTCCCGTGATTACAGCTGGTTCTGATAAAATTACTTTGAATTTTTTCGTTTTCTCGCAATCGTTGGCATCTTTAACGATAACCGAATAATCTGATGCAGTAATAACAATTATATGGTTTGCATTGCTTCCCGTATTCCACACATAGCTGGCGAAACCAGGATCTACTGCTAAATCGATTTGACCGCCTTTACATAAATATTTAGTCTCATCTTCAAAATTTGGCGGATCAAAAGTATTTACAACAAGTGTTACAGGAGTAATAGCATAACAATCAGGTCCATTTACAACTTTTGCATAAATAGTTTGAGTAAAAGCAACTGTATTTTTAAAGACATTAAGTGCCTGATTTGTTCCTGTTACTGCATCAGCAGCATTTAAATAATACTGTATAATTGATCCTGCTGGTAATCCCAAAATAATTTGAGGCGTAACTTGTTCATCCAGATTAAATTGATAAAAACCATCCTGAATTTCATCTCTGTCACAAGTTGCTACCGGATTTTGATTTGGGATAACATTATTCGAAATTTGTAATGTTACCTGCGCAATTTTATAGCATCCGTATTTGTTTTCCAGTCTTGCAAAAACAATTTGACCGGAGGATTTATTGGTATATTTTTCCGGAGTTAAAATTGGATTTATTTTCGATTCCGCATCAACTAATGATTCATAAAATCCTTTGTTTAGAATTTCCGAATCATTATTTTTTACAATATTATTTACTTTAGTTAAATCGAATACAGAGATTCCGTCTGTATTATCATCGCATTGTATTAAAGCAGTATTTGTAGCTAAAACTTCGGGAGCAAATTCAATTTTAATTTCACCTTTTAAAACACAAACAGAAGGCGTTAGCGTTACTTCTACCTTATAAGTTCCAGATTCGGTTGGAGAATAGGAAGGCGTATTCGCACCGCTAATTATAAGCCCGTCTTTATACCATTTATAGGAATATGTGGGGGCTAAATTTGTATTTAATGTCATTTTATCTCCATAACAAACAGGATTTCCGTCTGAAACTGTTCTGTCAGTTCCAAAATCAATTTTTGAAGAGAAACTTCCGGCTTCTAAAAATACAGCCGAATCGTAATATCTATTTTTATCATCGGCAATAACAAGTTTTATATGGTATTTTTTTCCTGCAATTACATTCGTTTGTGCATTCATGACAATAGTTTGTCCGGCGTAATTTACCGGGCTCGAGATATCATTTAAACCATTAAAATAGTTTTCATTTATAGCAGGGCAGCCTTCATATACTTTGCCGTCGGTATCAATAAACGTTTCAATTTTAGGATGAACTTTTGTAGAAGAAACAGGAGTCGTTGTATTGGGTAAAACCGCTAAATTTTTATAAGGATCACTTGTGCCGGCTTCTTTAATTAAAAATGCAAAACCATCTGAAAAAACACAGGGAAAATAGAACTGATATTCATTAGATGCAAAAATATAATTGAAACTTAAAAAGTTAGTTAAAGGCACAAAATCAAATTCTAGCGAAGTAGCATTTATAGAATTAATACCCAACATTTGATCTAAATCTGCGTCTCCAAGCCAGTTTGGACTTCCGTCGCCCAGATCACTTATATAAGGACCAATTGCATTTTTACTTTTAGAAGTCGTTAAAACAACACCTTCAGGAAAAGGAAAACCGGTTGAGTTCGCGTTAAAATAGGCATAACTATTTTGACCCGGACTAAAAGTATCTCCTTTTTCTGAGGTATTAGAAACAGAAACGCAAGAACTGTTTACTAAAATATTTTCAATAAGCTGCTGTGGTGTTTTTTGGTCATCAACCTTTATAAATTGGGCATTTACCTTTGCAGATATACAACCGAGGAATAAAAATAACAAAAAACTTTTTAAATAATTCATAGCAGCAAATATACTATAAATCTCTATTTTTTAATATTCTGTAAGAAAAATAAACAAATAAAAATGTCCATATTAAAACAATAAAAATCGAAAAATAATGTACATGATAATCCTTTGTATTTTCAATACCAATTTGGTTTCCAATAGTTTTTATTACCGATAATCTTGTGAAAGGTTCAATAATTAAATTAGACATAGCTTCTAATGGCAAAAATTGCGTGATATAATCTGCTTTATTGCTGTTTGGGAAAACCTGAAAGATCAGAAGACCTTTAATAATGCCTTCTAAAATACTCCAAACCAAAAGAAAACCTAAAGCAAAAGCAGACCTTTTTACAAAAATCCCTAAAAATAAACAGAACGAAAAGAAACCCATTAGCTTTACAAAAAACGCCAAAAGATAATCCAAATCCATAAAAACAACGTCAAGTTCTGTATAAGATGAAAAGCTAAATCCTAAAATTAAACTCATTACAAAAACAAAAACTGTCGAGCATAATGCAAAAACGACAACAGTTAGAAATTTTGACAGAATAAATTCCTTTTTGCTTAAACCGTCAATTAAATTCTGTTTTAAAGTTCCATAACTATATTCATTTGCCATCATAGAAACGATTACAATTGCTAAAAAGAGTTTTAGCCACGCAGCAATATACGTGTTAAAATGCCAGATAAAAGGAAAATTGAAAATTCCCATTTCGGCAACGTGAATTTTAACAACGCCAAAATCAAATTTTATAGAGGCAATTAAGGCAATAAAAGAAAGTAAAATAAAATAGGTTAAAGTAAGGACACGACTGGCCTTGTTTTTCCAGATTTTTTGTAATTCTATAGATATAAGTCGGTTCATGGTTTAGTTGGTTTTGGCAGTTGCGTTTTTGGTTAATTCTAAAAATTGTGCTTCTAAACTATTTTTACGTTTTACTAAATGACTCAACGTAATGTTTTTAGAAAATAAATACTGATTTAATTCTGAAGCCGAGAAATCTGATTTTAAATACACCAATAATTTCCCTTCTTCCTCAGTAATTC
This sequence comes from Flavobacterium sp. N1736, assembly GCF_025947065.1. Classification (NCBI taxonomy): domain Bacteria; kingdom Pseudomonadati; phylum Bacteroidota; class Flavobacteriia; order Flavobacteriales; family Flavobacteriaceae; genus Flavobacterium; species Flavobacterium sp. N1736. Next base: position 2,608,346 of record NZ_CP109994.1, on the reverse strand, counting down.
TATCAACGGCAGCATGATCTTTTAAGGCAAATTTTAAAGCAATATTGTCATCAGCCATAATTTCAAAGAAACCTTCATTTGCAGACATTCCATCAACAGAACCTGAGTATAAAATTTCTCCTTTTCGTAAAACAATAACATGCGAACACACTTTTTCAACTTCATCCAATAAATGCGAAGCCAGTAAAATGGTCGTTCCCTGCGAAGCAATTGTCTTAATAATATCCCGAATCTGGTGAATTCCTTGTGGGTCTAAACCGTTTGTTGGCTCATCTAAAATTAAAATTTCAGGATCATTTAAAAGCGCCGAAGCAATTGCCAAACGCTGTTTCATTCCTAAAGAAAACGTACTGAATTTACTGTCTTTTCGTTCCGATAAACCTACTAAATCCAATTTTTCAATGATTTTAGAATAGTCAATACTTTTTATTTTGCAGACTAATTTCAGGTTTTCTTCGGCAGTCATGTACGGGTAAAAATTTGGTCTTTCTATAATAGCGCCAACTTTTTTGAGAGCTTCGTGCGTTTGAATTTTTCCGTCGAACCAGCGATATTCGCCGGATGTTTTGTTAACAACATTCAGCACAATTCCTAAAGTGGTTGATTTTCCGCTTCCGTTAGGACCCAAAATGCCATAAACACGGCCTTTTTGTATTTCAAAAGACACATTTTTTAAGGCTTGAATACGCCCGTATCGTTTGTTAAGATTTTCAATAGTAAGAATGGTTTCCAAATTTATTTCGGTTTTAGTTTTTTAGTATGACGATCCAACTTGTATATTGTTACGCTAAATTTATTTATATCATGCTATTCATGTAAATTTGTAATAAAGATATTCAAAATGAGCGAACCTTTAATGGTTTTAAAAAAACCATCTTATCCTTTAACGCAATCACTTTTAAGTTATTTAGAACGATACGAACGAATCTCAAAAGTATCGGTGTTCTATGATGATTTATTGCGCTTTGCAGGTTCTGTAAATGTCTACGATAAAAATGAAACCGATACCTTATGGATTCGGGTATATTACAGCGAATTTGAAAGAAATGAAATAGACCTCAATCTGAAAAAAATCTATTCCCTTTTGCATTCTGACGGAAACAGCGAGATTATTCAGTTTTTAAATATTGATGCGATCGACTATTGTACTTTTGGAAATTCGAAACCATTCCGGATAAAAGTAAGAAACATTCTCAATGATAATTATGTTCATTTTTATATTAAAAAAGCAGATGCTTCAAGAATATACGGATTAGAATTAGAAGATATTCTTTCGCCGGATAAAATCAACTTTCTGGTTTATAAAGACACTTTAATTGAAGAACATATTATTGGAATTCCGGGCGATGTTTTTATGGATACTTTATTGGATAATTGTACAGAAATGGAGAAATCGCAAATTGCAAAAGAATTTGTAAAGTTTAATGAACGCTGTATGATCAGGCTTTTAGGCGATATGCGAGCTTATAATTATGTAATTGTGCCCATTCACGATTTTGATCAGGTAGTTTATAAAATTCGTCCCATTGACTTTGATCAGCAATGTTATGAGGGAAATTTTAAAGTATATCGTCCGCAGTTTTTTAAGGAAAACTATCCGATGATAAGACTCATTAAAGACAAATTAGAAGAGCGCTCCATCATTCAGTATAAAGATGAAGAAAGAGCGATTTTGGCAAAACGTATTCACTCTGCCGAAAACAGAATTAAAAAGTTATTGAATATCATGTGTCACGATACGATTTCTACAGATGAACATTTGAGTCAGCTAAAAATGGAATTATACCGTTATACTAATGATATGAAATTTAAAAATGCAAAATCGATGGGACACATTATGTTTGCAGCTTTTGAGTTTATCACCCGTAACTTTAAAAATACGAATTTAATCTAGTTTTTAGCCACAGATTGCAAAGATTAAAAAGATTTTTTTTAAGAATTCAACTTTGATATAATCATTGGAATCATTTAATCTGTTACTAAAAAAATAAAAAAATAATCTTATGAAAAAGTTTTTTTTACTTGGAATTTCAATTGGTTTATTAGCCTGTCAGCAGCAATCAAATAGTGATTTTAAAACACTTTATTCACTTCCCAAAAAATTAAAAGAAGTTTCAGGAATTACTTATTTCCCAAAAAACAATTTGATTTATACCTTAGAAGACAGCGGAAATGCAAATAAAATCTACGCCATAAATTCTGACGGAAAATTAGATAAAACAATCATCATTACAAATGCAACAAATGTAGATTGGGAAGATATTACAAAAGATAAAAACGATAATATTTATATTGGTGATTTTGGAAATAATGACAACGAACGTAAAGATTTATGTATTTACAAAGTAGCCAAAAATGAACTCAATAAAGAAATGGCTGTCGCCGAATATAAAGTTTCATTTTCCTATCCGGAACAGACAGAATTTCCTCCAAAGAAAAAAGAAATGTTTTATGATGTAGAAGGTTTTTTTGAATATCAAAACTACTTTTATCTCTTTACAAAAAACCGAAGCAAAAACTTTGACGGAACCGCTTTTATCTACAAGATATTAAATGCACCCGGAACTCAAAAAGCAACAAAAATAGGAGAGTTTAAAACCTGTGCTAATTACAACCATTGCGTTTTAACCAGCGCAACAATAAGCCCAGACGGAAAAAAAGTTGTGGTTTTAAGTCATGATAAAATCGTTTTGTTTACAGACTTTAAAGGAGATTTATTTCACAAAGGAACCCAGACAGAAATAAAACTAAATCACTTTTCACAAAAAGAAGCCATCGTTTTTAAAGACAACAACACCTTACTAATCGCCGACGAAAAAACAAACAAAATAGGAGGGAATGTTTATGAGTTTAAGTTAAAATAGTTACTGAGTTGCTAAGATTTTAAAAAAAAAGCTAGCCAAGAATTCACGAATTTCTATTACAAATAATTCGTGAATTCGTGGCAAAAAACCTTTGTAACTCTAAGCCTTTGCCGCTTTGAACCTAAGAAAAAAAACTTTGAACCTTAGACTAAAAGCTATACGCCGCTCCAAAAATAACTCTACCTACTTCATCAGGAGATTTAAAATAAGAAATTCGGGCAGTAAGCACATTAATAGCGTTTAACCAAAGTCCGCCGCCATAATCCTGATGCCATTTTTTAGAATCTTCGCCGTCAAGCCAAACCCTTCCATAATCAAAACCTCCCAGAATTCCGTACGTTAATGGCGCGATTGTTTTTTGAATTTTACCAATAGTAAAACGTAAATCACTACTTTGAGAAAAATAAGAACTTCCTAAAAAGCGCTCGTTTCTATACCCTCTTAAATCAGTATCTCCGCCCAAAGACGCACCGTGATAAAAATCATAATTATTATTTAAAACAGCTTTTCCTTTTAAAAGAGTCGCTAAAACTAATTTTCCGTTATGATCGATTTTATGAGTAAAACCTAAAAGACTTTCAAGAGTTGGAAAGTTTTGTTTGCTTTCATCTAAATTAGTCAGCCATGTTGCCGAAAACATAAATGCAACTCCCAAAGTAGGTTTTGCTGCAAAATCAGAATTTTTAAAAAGATATTTCATTTTTAAACCACCATAATTCTGACTGTCAAAAACATTCGGATTTACAATATTTGGCGTGTCAATAAATCTGTCTTCCGTTTCTTCAACCGTCATTCTTTGAAAAATTGGCTGCATACTAAATTCACTTCCATAACGCCCAACGTGTCTTATAGCGCCCGAAACATTAAATTTGCGAATACGAACACGATTATAATCCATTCCCACCTCTTTATCATCATACGTCGTTTCATTTCCGTATCCAAAATAATTCATGGCAAAATTTGGAGTCGTATAAAGCGATTCTACATCAATAACCCATTTACCCAATAATCCCGGAAAGTGAGCTACATAATTAAATTCTAAACCGCCCGTAGCAAAATAGTAAAAAGCATTTATAACGTGCCTTTGCGTATACGGATTCTGTTTAAAATTGTTAACCGTATAATTAAGATTAATACCCACTTTTACGCCATCATCAGGATTAAAACCAATATTTGGAAGTCCTGAAATAACATTATATTTTGGTTTTTCGTAATTGTATAAGTTTACATCATAATCATCTGTAAGCTGTGTTTTGGTTTTCGTCCCGAGACCTTGGGAGAAATTATAAGTATTGTTTTTTGATTTAAAATCGTAAACAATCACTTTTTTTCCGTTTTCAATATTGTAAGTGTCATTGTTTTGTCCGCCAATTAAACGAATTTTTATGTTCGATTTCTTATCGCCAACAACCTCAAAGACATCCGTATCGTCTAAACCATAAATCCAAAGATTTTTAGTTTTTGCATCATTTACCGTTTTTGTATAAACCAGTTCATCGCCTTCTTTTTTAATTCGGTACACCTGAATTTCAATGCTTTTTTTGGCATTATGGTTTATAACAAATTTGTCTTTTTTATCAGTTCCCGCAATCATTACCGTTTTAGCCAGAACATCTGAATATTCTGCAGCATATTTTTGCAACTCTTTTTTCCTGTTTTTCAGCTTGCGTTTAATATCCTCAACAGTTCCATCCTGAACTTCTTTCGGCATATTTTTAAAAGCATTATCAATATCACTGTCTGATAAATTTTCCTGAATAAACTTAGCCTGTTCAAGCCAGTCCTTCTCTTCAGAAGTTTTTAAGAAAGCCAAATCCATAGGATAAGGTTCTCTGGAAAGCCATTTTACATTATCAATTTTGTTCTTGAAAGTACGCATGTGGCGAAGTGCCGGAATATTCATTAATATCGAAAGTAACGTTCCGTCGTATTTTGCAAATGCCTGATCGCGATCGCGCGGAATAGGTTTGTAGATAACTTTATCCCCTTTTTTGTATTCTCCCCAACGCCATTGATCGCTGTGTCTGTCCCAATCACCAATTAACATATCAAATAAACGCGCCTTCATATATTCTTTTTCATCAACAGAATATTTTTCATCTTTATGAAGATTCGCCATCATATCTTCTGTACTGATAATATTGGTTGGATTACCAAAATTTTTACCATCCAGATGATTATCCGCAGGTCTTTCTTCGACCATATATAATTCATCTCCAAAATTCGAATTGAATTCTTTTAAACCTTCTTGTTTCGGAATATAATATAAAACAGGATTTGTGTGAGAAATACCTAACTGATATGCCATACTGCCAATTGCAAAAGGGGCGTAAGGATGAGCAGTCGTATAAAAATCTAAAAGAAAATTTTCAGTATATGTGTCATCGAATTCATTTACAATATATTGATCTTTAAACGCAACCGACTGTAAAAATGCAGTAGCACTTTTTTTCATGGCACGCATTACATATTCTCTTCCCTTGGGATCAGACATTCTTAACGATACAGATTGATGCCCGCCGCCTTCGCGAATAGGTTTTAAACCGCCCATTAAAGTATCAATCGTTGCCGTTCTGGCTTCGATTGGCAAACTGTAGTATTTACGGTAATGCTGACCAAATAAAAACTTGTGAAACAAACTTTTATCCGTCATCTTTTTAGAATAAATAGATGTTGTAATAGTTGCAGGAAATTTATTTGAAACATCTGCTGCCCAGTTAATTTCTTTAGCTTTTATAATCTCACGTTCAAAAAGTAATTTTTCCTTTTGATTTTCATTTCCAAAGTAAGCCACTTTTGCATCACCGCTTTTAAATAAAGTCAGCGTTGCATAACCATTTCCTCCGTACGAAAAATCATTTTCATTAATTGCCCTTGCTGCCTCAGATTTAGAACCGGCGCCGCTAATAATTTGTTTGATGTTTTCCTTATTAATATATTGAAGATTATGATCGTGCCCTGAAACTACAATTACATTTTTTTGACCTTGCAATAACGTTTTAATTCGCTTTGCATAAATAGTATATTGTTTATTTTGAATGTCCTGCGGACTTGCGCCGGACGTCTTTCGCAGCAAATTAATAAAAGAACCAATTACCGGAAGCGGAATTTTGTTCTCTAAAGGAAATAATTGTTTCTCTAACGAAAACTGACCTCCGTGCGTTCCGTTGCTTAGCAAAGGATGATGAATCGCAATAACCACTGTTTTTTCCTGATTTTTATTCAGAATGTTTTCTAATTCATCAAAAAAATCTTCTCTGGTTTTAATGTCGCAATTATCGTTTATTGTTGGATGATTATCCCAATCTTCCAGAAACCATTCACTGTCAATCGTAACCAAAGTGGAAGTACTATCAATTTTTACATCTTCGATAGGACAGCTTTTTCTTGGAAGAAATGCTTTTTTATCGTTTAAATATTTAGTTACAAAATCAGCCTGAAGTTCCAGACCTTTGATACCGCTATACCAATCATGATTTCCGGGAATAAATATTGTTTTTCCTTTAAATCCCTTCGTTAATTTTAACTGATTATTCAGTTTTGTTTCTGCCAAAGCCTTTTCAGAATCGTTGTTGCCGTCAGGAAAACCTTTTGGGTAAATATTATCTCCCAAAAAAACTAAAGTCGATTTTTTATTCGCCCTTTTTAATTTCTGATGCAATAATTCCAATGTCTGTTGTGCCTGTTCTTCATCAGCATTTCCTGCATCTCCAACTAAAAATAAAGTATGTGCAATTTTTATAGTATCTGTTGCGTTATCCGTTTCGTTAGCGCTCACATTTTTACCGTATTGTGCCTTGTGTGTGGCACACGAATACAGTAAAAATGATATAGTGATTACTAAAGAATAATTTTTAATCTTAGTAATAAAATGATTATCCAAAAACAATTTCATAATTTAGTGGTATATAAAAATATTCGCCATGAATCTAATAGAACAATCTGAAGATTTCGTCAGTAATTTACTCAAAGATAAACTTTCTAATTTATATTCTTATCATAATTTTAACCATACTTTAACTGTTGTAAATGCAGTAAAAGAGCTGTGCAAAAAAGAAGATGTTGGAGGAGATGAAAAAGAAATGCTTTTGGTTGCCGCCTGGTTTCATGACACAGGTTATATAATAGGTTATGAAAAGCATGAAGAAGAAAGTGTAAGAATTGCAACTAAATTTTTGAAAGAAAAAGATCAGTCTGATGCATTTATTGCAAAAGTATCCTCTTTAATTTTGGCAACCGTAAAAGAATACGTACCGAAAACCCATTTAGAAAAAATTATAAAAGATGCCGATTTTGCGCATCTAATGGGAAATCAATATGAAACAACCTGCGAATTATTGCGTCTTGAATTGAAAAACGCTTATAATGTTTCTTTTTCTAATGCAGAATGGGCAAAGGAAAATTTGAGTTTTCTTTTAAATAAACATCGCTTTTATACAGATTATGCCTTAAAAAAATGGCAGCCTTTAAAAGAAAAAAACTTACTTTTGGTTCAAAAGAAAATCGAAAAACAAGAAAAAAAAGCAGCTGATAAATTGGAAGACGAGAATAAAAAGAAAGACAAAATTGAAAAACCGGATCGTGGTGTCGATACATTATTTCGCGTTACATTAGGAAATCACACGCGTTTAAGCGGCATTGCAGATAGTAAAGCCAATATCTTATTATCTGTAAACGCTATTATTATTTCGATTGCACTATCATCGATAATTCCAAAATTAGACAGTCCAAAAAATGCACACCTGGTAATTCCAACATTCATCATGTTAATGTCCAGCGTAACGACAATTATTTTTGCCATACTTTCGACACGACCAAAAGTAACAACCGGTACTTTTACCCGAGAAGATATAGAGAATAAAAAAATCAACTTATTGTTTTTTGGAAATTTCTATAAAATGCCTTTAGAAGAATATGACTGGGCAATGAACGAAATGATGAAAGATCGTGATTATTTGTACTCAACCATGATCAAAGATTTATATTACCTTGGCTTGGTTTTACAGCGTAAATACAATTTACTGCGAATTGCCTACAACCTTTTTATGGCCGGAATTATCGTGACGGTTATTGCGTTTGTAATTGCTTTTAAATCGATTTGATATTCCTGATTTAAAGATTTAACACATAGAAACATAGGTTTTGTTTCTGTAAAAAAAATGCAAAAAAGAAACAAGTTTCTAACACATAGCCTCTGTGTGTTTAAATAAGTGAAACGCCTTTAGAAGTTTCAAAAGCTATGTTTCTATGTGTTAATTAAAAGCTCAACTATTTAGTTGAGCTCATCTAATAAATCCTGATATGTTATTTTTTTAATAGCTGAATTACTTACGTTATTAATCACTTTAACACGAATTGCTCTTAAACCTGAAACGCCCTGAAGATCTTCAACTTCAAATTGTTCGATCGAAGGCTCCAGAATCTTTTTGTGCTGTAGATATTTGATATATTTCAAATACTCAGTTTCCTCATTGTTCTGAGAATAGACAATTGTAATTTTTTCTTTCTCAGTAATTCGTTCCTTTGTTCCCTTGATATTTGCCTTGTCAATACGTTTTTTTACCACTTCATATCTTGCATTATAAGTTCCGTCAACATCAAAACGTTTTTCATCCATTCTAAAACGAATAGAAAGCGGTGCGCTAAACACCAAAATCAACGAAGTTACATCAAGCTCATAAGGCAAAGATTCTTTAAGCTGGTGATGTTCTAATTCCATTTCGCACAAAGTTTGCAACTGCCACAAACGCAAGTTGTGCAAATACATAATATCAAAAGGTTTTGTTGGCGAAATTGAAGCACCAATATATAAATTGTGCTCAACACCATCCGTTTTAAAACGCTCATAATAATGCGGATAAATTTGCTGCGCCTCAAGCTGTTTTTTGTCCAGAACAGTAGCCAGCCTTTTATTTATAATAGACATTGCATTATCAAACTTCTTTCTTTCCTGATAAAACATGCCTGTTTTTTCATCAAGACTTTCAAAATATAATTCTTCCAGCTTTTGATTTTTTGCCGTGTCCTTTGTGTTTTTTAAAATAGGATGAATTTCTTCTTCAATATAACGCTGAATATGCTGTTCAGTATCTGCCTTTAGCGGATTTTCTAACTCAGCGCGCATCGATTCCAACTCAAATTTTCGCTGCTCAAGAAGTACCAAATTACTATTTGGTTTCTGATTTTCAAAAATTTCCAAAATCGTGGTCAATTGATTTTTTAAATCCCTTTTTACCGTTTCATTTCTATGCTCAGACGAACCTTTAATATCGATTTGTCCGTATAAAGGGAATACATTTTTAAAAACAATTTCCTTAAAAATATAATCTTTTGTATGATTCGTATTTTGGAAATAATTTTGAGACTCTTTTCTAAATTTCCAATACACACTTGGGTGAATCGTGGTATACTCACGTTGAATAATTGCCTCGATCTGATGTTGCATATCCGTATTATAACGATCAATTGTATCCGTTAAATAAGGTAAAACCAGTTCAAGTTTAGTAGCGTTTATACTATTTAAATCACGTGCATTTTCTGAAACCAGTTCTACAACACCCAATAAATGACCATCTTTAATAACAGGCGCAAAAACACAACTTTGAATACCTTGTCTCAATAAATGTTCGCCAAGCGTTTTATTAGTCGATTCTTCAATAAATTTCTTCACATTAGAAATGACCAAAGGCTCTTTTTTATCTAATAAATTCTCAAAAGAACATCCAAAAAAAGCATTCTTGCAATCCACTTCCTGATCTGAAGAAAGTAAAAAACTCTGCAGCTGATTATCAAACTTAATAGGTCTGATGAATTTTTCTTCTTCAGGATTATAAATAATAAAACCAACTTTTAAGTGCGGAACCTTAAATATAGATTTAAAAATATTTTCTATAATATCATTTGATGCAACCGTTTTTGTGTCCGGTTTCAGTAAATTACTTTTTAAGTTTGATATCGCACTTTCAGTTGTAGCGTCAAATAAAGAAACAATTCCAAAACCTTTTAAAATCCAGCTTCCTTTTGGGAATTTTGATTTCCAGAGTTCGATATCGCTATAATTATCCATTAACAAATCGATATCGTCCTGAGTTAAGTGTATGGCATTTTCTGTTGGAATAATCTCCATAAAATCTCCATTATACAAAATTCGGTAATGTTTTTCTACGCCGTCTTCATCCGGAATATCATAAAAAAACGGTTTATTAAAGTCAATTTTCTGCTTATAATAAATACCTAAAATCAAACAGCAGTTATTAATATAGAATTGGTGATCATCGAAATCACGAATTTCCATATAAAATTCGTCGCCTGCGTTGCGTAAAATTTTCTTAAAACGTTCTGTATAATTAAATGAAACATTTTGAAACGGAACCGTAACAGCTTTTATTTCGTTATTGGTAAGAGCCGTTGGAAATAAATCTGCCAGTATATTTTTAATTAAAGCTTCGTTGTCTTTTATAATAGAATATTCCGTAATTCCGGTTCTTAATTCAGGAATAAGTGCTATTTCTTGTAGTATTGCCTTGGCATAATTAGAACGATAATCAACATTTGATAAAGCTATTTCTTCAAAAGACTCTATTAATTTATGAAATGAGATTATAGTTTGGAAAGGACTTTCTTTATATAAATGAATATCCATGTGGGTTTTATTTAGGCTACAAAATTAAGCAAATATTAAGAATCAACACTAATTTATTATCTATTTCATTTATACTTCTATAAATTTTAACTGCTGATAATCAGCGTTTTTAGCGATGTTAATTATTTTAACTAAAAATTAACATTAATAATAACGGAACGATCGTTCCGTTATTATATCTTTGTAACATAATAATTGAATAATCAATAATTTAAAGCAAATAAAAATGAAAAATTTAGAAAACAAAGTAGCTATTGTAACTGGTGGAAATAGCGGAATTGGGTACGCAACTGCTGCTGAATTAATAGCAAAAGGTGCAAAAGTAATTATAACAGGAAGAAATAAAGAAGCTGTGACAAAAACCGAAAAGGAATTGAATGTAACCGGAATTGTTTCAGATCAATCTGATTTAAAATCAATTGACAGTTTGGTTGAACAAGTAAAAGCACAATTTGGAAAAGTGGATATCTTATTCTTAAACGCCGGAATTGCTTCATTTGCTCCCGTAGAATCAGCTTCAGAAGAGCATTACGACAGTATTATGAATGTAAATGTAAAAGGAGTTTATTTTACAGTTCAAAAAGTATTGCCAATTTTAAATGACGGAGGTTCAATCATATTTAATACTTCAATTAACGCACATGTTGGTATGCCAAACTCTAGTGTTTATGCATCAAGTAAAGCAGCCGTTTTATCTTTAAACAAAGTTTTTGCAACAGAATTAGCACCAAGAAAAATCAGAGTAAACGCCGTTTCTCCTGGTCCTGTTGAAACTCCGCTTTACGGAAAATTAGGTTTAGAGAAAGCAGAAGTAGATGGTTTTGGAGCAGTTTTGGCTGACAAAATCTTATTGAAACGTTTTGGACAAGCTTCTGAAATTGCTAAAACAGTTGGATTCCTTGCTTCAGATGATGCTTCGTTTATTACAGGAACAGAAATTGTTGTTGATGGCGGACTTACTGTAAATGCAGTAGTATAATTTTTTTCTTTAATTCAGGAACGATTGTTCCGTATTTTTGTATCTTTGTAGAACATTTCAATTTAGGAAATCATGGCTAGAACAAAAGAATTTAATGAAGATCAGGCTTTAGATAAAGCGATAGAAATTTTTTGGCACAAAGGTTACAACGGAACTTCGGCACAGGATTTAGTAACGCATTTAGGCTTGAGCCGATCCAGTTTGTATGATACTTTTGGAGACAAACAGAAGCTGTTTTCCCAATCTTTGCAGCGCTATCAAAAACAATCGGAAAATCAGGTAATCAAACTCTTAGACGAATCTGAAAACATAAAAGAAACACTGCATGATCTTTTTAAACAAGCCGTTATAGAAAGTTTGGAAGACAGGATTACGAAAGGCTGTTTTATGGTGAATTCTTCTGTAGAACTTGCAATGCATGATGAAGAGATTGCAAAGATTGTAAAAAACAACACTCAGGTTATGCAAGATGTTTTTACAAAAGCGGTTCAAAAAGGACAAGACGCAGGACATATTTCAAAAACTGCCGATGCACGAGTATTAGCCCGATTTATTTTTAATAATTATTCAGGAATTCGTGTTTTGGCGAGAACCGGTGAAAGAGACAAACAAGTTTACGATGATATTATAAAAGCGATGTTTTCTATTTTATAAAGGAAACAGCTGAAATTAAAAAACGGCAATTACATTTGTAATTGCCGTTTTTTGTTTAAGTAAGTAATAGAAAATGAATAAACTACTAGCTTTTTTCTTCTTTATTGAAATAAACTAAATAGTAATACATTTGTTTTTCTTCATCCCAGCCTTTTTCAACAAATTTTTCCGCGCTTTCAGGGTTGATAAAATCCATTTTAATCTGAATATGAGTATCCAGGTTAATTACGTTTTTAATCGATTTTCTGGCGTCAGAAACTGCTGCGTTCGCAATTGGGAATGAGGTTACATCTTCGATGCTGTATTTTTCTCCTTTATCAACCTTATAGTTTTTGAATTCAGGAATTAAGTCCGGATTGTCTAATACTTCATTTAAGAAATTTTGTTCTTCAAACTGGTCATTTTTAGCGAAATAATTCACAGAACGGTTCATAAACATCACTTCTTCTTTTTTGTCTTCTGCCGGTAAAACAACATCTTTTGCGAAGCTTTGACAGAATTTCAAGTATTTTTTTGTGATGAAGTTTTCATCTTCAAAAGCATCAACAGATAAAAAGTGCTCCAACCAATAACGCGCATCATAACGGTTACTGTCTACAGTTAGAATTTTATATCCTTCGTCTTTTTTATAATTAAAAATCAAACAGCCTTTGTCAAGTTTACTAAGGTTGATTCCTTGCTGTAAAATCATTTCAAGATTACTGTCTTTTTCCTCAAATTGCAAAAAGTCTGCTTGCAGCTCACTTTTAAAAATTCCGATAGCGTCAACAACATTATTGTCAATACTCAAATTTGTTAAATAAGTAACATAAACCTCTCCGTTTTTAATATGCGGATGATTGGACTGCTCGAATAAATGCGTTGTGATTTTTTTCGAAATCTCCTGTAAATTAGCCGGATTATTAAAAATCTCCGTAGCATATTTAAACATGTCGTTATAATCCAAATCGACTTCGTGCGCAAACTGATAATAGTTTTCTTCTTTCTCTCTAAAAGGCTTAAAAAAGTACTCTTTTATCAAAGGCACAATTTCGTCATTTAAGTTAAAAGGCTGTTCCGATAAAAAAATGGCTTCGTTTCGGCTCTTGTTTCCCACGCGGTGTATCGCAAGCGTCTCGATGTGTGTGTTGAATAAGTTGATCATATTTATTTAGGTACTGAGATTCTAAGTTGCTAAGGTTCTAAGTTTTTTAGTTTCTATTTTTTAATTTCTTAATAAATGAAACCAGCATTCTTTCTACTTCGCGACTATTCTCATGTTTTGAGTTACTGAGATTCTAAGTCTCTAAGATTCTAAGTTTTTAATTATTGTCTTTCAATTTTCTAATTAATGACGCTAACATTCTTTCAATCTCTCGACTGTCCTCATATAAATTGTTAAATTCTTCTTCGTTTATGTAAATTATATTTTTTGCAATTTCAAGTTGAGTCTGCATTTCAAATATTGAACCAAGTGAAATGTATAAAAATCGCAAAAAATCTTTATTGCTTCCTCTGCCTGATCCTTCTGCAATATTACTTGGAATTGAAACTGAACTTCGGCGTATTTGTGAGGTTAATCCAAAGATTTCTTCTTTCGGAAACGTTTTTGTTGCTTTGTAAATTTTAGTAACGAGGGAAATTGATTTCTGCCAAACTAAGATTTTTTTAAAATGACTCATTATCTTATTTTTAAATTATTTATAAAAATAAGAAAAATCTTTCAGTTTAAAAACTTAGAATCTTAGTATCTCAGAATCTTAGCAACTTAGACTAATTCCAATTCTCCTCAAACCCATAATCTTCAAAGCTGTCATCGCCTTCAAACATATCAAGATCGTCTTCGTCGAGATCATCTTCAAATTCTCCGTAGATATCGTCGTGCATATCTGCTTCAAAGTTTTTTTCGATGGCTTCGTCCGGCATTTCACCGTGAGAAAATAAAGTTTCAGGATACGGAACTCCGGCAATTTGATCTTCAATAGCAGCCAACTCCACTAAGAAAGTCCACATATTGATGAAATCATATACGTAGATTATTTTAGTATTTTGTTCATCTAATAGATCAGATAATTTATAATCGCCCATAGTTCGTTGTTCGCCGGGAACGTCGCCGGTATCAAAGAGTGCAATTTCATCTTCCTGATTCCAAGTTTCATCGCAAGTATAAAACGAAGCTACTTCCATTCCGTCAAAACCAAAAGCGTTGAAGATCGCATTGTGTAAATCCTCAAGCGTATCGTCTTCAAGAATTGCAATGTCTCTAAAAATGTCTTCTTCGGCGTCTAGAATTACTCTAAATTTATAAACCATAATCTTTGTTTTTTTGAAAAGTCAAAGGTAAAATATAAAAAACGAAATCCGAATTACGAATTGCGATTTGTTGAAAAGATTTTTTTTAAAAAAGTTTTATCCGGTTTGTCATTGCGAGGAAAGAAGCAACCGCATTTATAAAGTCAAGCTTTGTGTAATTGTTAGTGAGATTGCTTCGTTCCTCGCAATGACAAACGAAACGCTGATTATTTTACTTCCCAACCAGTCTTTTTCTAATTTTATGATAACGTTTGTGGTAAGAACTATGACTTGGATAACTTCTGCCGGAAGTCATATTATTAAAAACCAAAGCCGTTAAAAGTAAAATCAAAACGCCCACTAATACCGGAGAAAAAACATATTGATACCCCAAAGCTTTTACTTTTTCAGAACCAATAACCGCAATAAGAGCCGTTGCGCCTCCTGGCGGATGTAGTGTTTTTGTAATTTGCATTAAAATAATGGCCAATGAAACGGCTAGGGGAGCAGAAATCCAGATAATATCCGGAGCCAGTTTTTGAACTGTTACACCAATAAAAGCAGAGATAACATGTCCGCCAACCAAATTTCGAGGCTGAGAAAACGGACTTTGAATAATTCCGTAAACCAAAACACTCGAAGCACCAAACGAACCAATTAAATAAACAGCATCATTTCCTGAAAAATGAATCGATTGCACATAAGCCAAAATTCCGATACCAACAAACGATCCTATAAAAGACCAAAAGTGTTCTTTAAAATCGATTAAAGTTTCTTTGTAAAGAATGTAGCGCGTTTTTCTGTAGCTTCTTTTTATTTTTTGAGTAGGCATTATGTGGTATTATTTTAATTATTTTCTGCCACAGATTTAAAGATTAATTATCTGTGACAACTTGTGTAATATTTTGAAGAAAAAATATTTTTTTACTTTATTAAACTTGGTGAATAGGAATAAACGGTAAAAGGATAAATCATTTTTGCAGTGTATTTTGAAATTAGGCAAACTACCAAAATCGGTAAAAATAAAGTGTAGTCATTTGTTAACCCGCAAACTAAAAATATTGCCGTAAAAGGCGCATGAATACTGGCGCTTAAAACAGCAGCCATTCCGATAATCATGAAATTAACGGGAATTACATTTATATGAAAAAATGTATTTAAAACAGATGCCAGTAACAATCCTAAAAAAGCACCAATAAAAAGACTCGGAGCAAAAACACCGCCGTCGCCTCCGGAAGCTAATGTTATAGAAGTTACAATAGGTTTTAAAAGCAGAATTCCGATGAAAGTAAAAGCTAAAGTTAGCGTTAGCGGAATTTCTGATGTATTAGCAAATATTCCTTTTATGGCATGATAACCTTCGCCATATAACTGTGGAAAAATAAAAAGAGAAATACTTAAAACCGTTGATCCAATTAATATTTTATAATAATGAGTTCCAATTTTTCCAAATTGAGATTTAAAAAACAAAACGCAGCGCGTTAAATAAACCGAATTTATTCCGGCTAAAATTCCTAAAAGTACAAAGTACGGAATCGCCCTTAAATGCCAGGTTGTAATGGCAACATTAAATAAAGGTTCTTCGTTTAAAATAGAAAGCAATCCAAAAGCAACTGAAACCGCAATTATATTTGAAATGATAAAAGCACGGGTTACTTTTCGCGAAATAACTTCGAGAGCAAATAAAATTCCGGCAATTGGAGAACTAAATAAAGCGGTAACTCCGGCTGCAACACCCGCACAAATTAATTCGGTTTTGTATTGGCGAAATACATTTTCTTTTTGCTGCGCTACAGAACCAATTGTCGCTGTTGCGACAACGGTTGAAACTTCGATTCCCGTTGAACCGCCAAAAATAACCGTAATTAATCCGTTGATAAAATGAGATGGAATTTTATAAGAAGGTAAGTTTTTTGATTTTGACTGTGTACTTTCAAATACTTCTTTGATTCCTTTATTTTCTTTTTTCTTAAAAAGATATTGACGTAAAAAATAAATTACAGACAATCCGAAAACGGGAAACAAAATATAAAAAAGTGGATTTACTGAAACTTCATGAAAGAAGATTTCTTCGTAATATTCAGTTATTTTTTTAAGTGAAATTCCTAAAAAAGCCGAAAGAAAACCGATTAAAATGGAGACAATAACTAATTTTCGGAACTTTATAAATTGATGATTTTTTTTGATTTGAGCCGTTTTGTTCATCAGAAGTAAATTTGTAGATCGCGTTTTTTTACGCGGATTACAAAATTAAGAATCAAATTCGGTTTTTTGTAGAAAAGAATCAATATAATGTGTTAAAACGCAATTAAAGAGGAAAATTCTCTCATTAAGTAATGATGTCGTATAAAGGGAAGTTTTTTTTACAATTATGATGAAACGCACTGTTTGTCTTTTCGACGAAGGAGAAATCACACTAGAAACTCGGTAAAGAAATGTCGACAATCTTTGTCGATCTACTAGTGTGATTTCTCCCTTTAGTCGAAATGACATAAAATGAGAAAACCTTTGTCTCTTTGAACCTTTGCAACTCTGAACCTCTGAATCTTAGTTCTTATCGCTCATAAAATTCAATTGGCAACAAATCTGGATCAGCAATAAACGTAAATCGCTTTTCGGTTGTTTCATCAATTCGAATAGGTTCTGATTCTATATTTTTCGAGTTTAAAAAATCGACTGTTTCATCTAAGTTGATAACTTCAAATGCCAAATGACGCAAACCAACAGCTTCAGGTCTTGAAGGACGTTGTGGCGGATTTGGGAATGAAAATAATTCGACAACATAAATACCGTTTAATGCCAAATCAAGTTTATAGGATTGGCGTTCTTCGCGATAAATTTCTCTAATAGTAGTCAGCCCTAAAACCTCGGTATAAAAAGTTTTAGATTTTTGATAATCAGAGCATAAAATGGCAATATGATGAACTTTATTTAAGGTAAGCATTATGAATTTGATTCAGGTTCCTGATTTAATTTTCTAATAATTTTCGCCGGATTTCCAACCGCTAATGAATTGTCCGGAATGTCTTTTGTTACTACAGATCCTGCGCCAATAACGCAGCCTTTTCCAATAGTTACGCCCGGACAAATTACAGCGTTTCCGCCAATCCAGCAATCGTCGCCAATAGAAACAGGCAAAGCGTTTTCGAGTGTTTTTCTTAATTCGGCGTCAAGCGGATGCGTTGCCGTATAAATTTGAACATTTGGTGCAAAAAACACATTCGATCCAATATTTACCGGCGCACAATCTAAAACAACGCAATTCACGTTAAAATAAACGTTGTCGCCACAAGTAATATTGTATCCGTAATCGCAATGAAACGGAGGTTCTATATAAAAACTCTTGCCTGAATTCGGAATTAATTCTGCTAAAATTTCCTTTGCTTTTTTTGTCAGGCGATATTCGATAACATTCAAGCGATGCAATAAAATTTTAGCCTTTCTGCGTTCTTTTACCAAAACAGGGTCTCCGGCAATGTAATATTCTCCGGCAATCATTTTTTCTTTTTCTGTCATTATAAAAGACTTTAAACCAATTTCTTCAAAATAACAATTTGTCCTAAATGATAAACGTCATGCTGAATAATTCCGTGAATATCTTCATAAAAATTATGATTGTTATTTGGATCTATTTTATCAAAACCGGCATCATCAAAATCACTCAAAAAGGCAGTCCATAATTCCTGAGATTTTGCAAGACTTTGCAGAGATTGTTCCCAGGCCGGTTCAGATGAATCTAAAATAGGTACAAAATAATTATGATCGGGCGTTGTAATTATTTCTCCCTGAACACGTCTTAAAATATTTCTTCTCCATTGAATTAAATGGTTGACAATTTCCCAAATTGTATTCAAATTAGGATTTGCTTTTTTGTAAGCCTGCGCTGCGGTAACATCTTTTAAAGTATCTGCTAATGTGACCTCAAGCCACGGATTTCCATTATAAATGGATTGGTATAAATTTGAAACTCTTTTACTTTCTGACATGATTAATAGTTTTTAAACGTGAAAGCTAAGATACGAATAAGTAATTTACAACTCATCCACAAAATTCTACAATTGGGTTATTTATTATTTTATACCTTCGATTGTTAAAATATATTTGCTTCATCAAAAACCAAGATGACATGAAAACCAATTTTACAATTATTTTATTATTACTTACGTCTTTTATTTTTGCTCAAAATACCATTTCAGGAAAAGTGGTTGATGATAAAGGAAAACCAGTTCCGGGAGCAAATGTTTATATCGACGGCACTTATGATGGTGCAACAAGTTCTGAAACGGGAGATTTTTCTTTTGAAACCACAGCCACAGGAAATCAATTTATAGTAGTAAGTTTTTTACTTTATGAAACATTCAAAAAAGAAATTGATGTTGCAAATTTTAAAGATCAAACGGTAAAACTAAGAGAAAACGTAAACGCGCTGGATGCCGTTGTTATTACTGCCGGAACATTAGAATCCGGCGATAAAGCAAGAGTTTCGGTTTTAAAACCTTTAGATATTGTAACGACTGCGGGTTCTGCCGGAAATATTGTTGCGGCTCTGCAAACATTGCCGGGAACGCAAACTGTTGGCGAAGACGGGCGTTTGTTTGTTCGTGGAGGTGAAGCCAGTGAAACTCAAACTTTTGTTGACGGACTTCGTGTAGCGCAGCCTTATGGCGCAACGACGAATAATTTACCAACCCGAAGCCGTTTTTCACCTTTCTTGTTTAGCGGAATTGCATTTTCTACCGGAGGTTATTCTGCAGAATACGGCGAAGCTTTATCAAGTGTTTTATTGTTGAATACGCAAGATGAACCAGACCAGAATAAAACAGATATTGCTTTAATGACTGTTGGTTTGGGAGTTGGAAATACTCAAAAATGGAAAAAAAGCTCTTTTAGTATCAATACCAATTATATCAATTTAGCGCCTTATCAGGCTGTGATTCCTCAAAATGTAGACTGGAATAATCCATATCAATCTTTGGGTGGTGAAGCCGTGTACCGTTATCATTTTGAAAGAGGAATTTTAAAATTATATGCTGCTTTCGATTCGGAGAAATTTGATTTAAATCAAAAAAATGTAAATTTTGTTGATCCTATAAGAACGGACTTAAATAATAATAATTTTTACTTAAATGGTTCTTACAAAGGTGATTTTGGAACAGGCTGGCAGCTTACATCCGGAATTAGTTACGGGTACAGCAAAAACAAAGTTAAGTATGATATTAACGATGTAGATTCTAATGAAAATGCAGCGCAGTTGAAATTAAAGCTGAGAAAAAATATTTCGAATTACTTTAAATTATCTTTTGGAGCTGATTATTTTATCACAAAATTCAATGAAAATTTCAAGGATAATATTTCTATTGATGTTGCAAACGGTTACGATTCAAATATTGCTGCTTTTTATACCGAAGGAGATATTTTATTCTCTAAAAATCTGGCTTTAAAAGTAGGAGCAAGGCTTTCGAACAATAGTTTATTAAATGAAACCAATATTGCGCCAAGAGCTTCTATTGCTTATAAAGTTTCTAAAACAAGTCAGTTTTCATTTGCTTACGGAGATTTTTCTCAAACACCGGTTGTCGATTATATCAAATATTCAAAATACCATCAGTTTGAGAGTGAAAAAGCGCAGCATTATATTTTAAACTATCAATTTACAAAACCGGGACAAACTTTTAGAGCCGAAGCATATTATAAAGATTACAGCAATTTAGTTCAATATGACACAAAAGATATTGCTTACAATTCGGTTTTCAATAATAATGGTTCAGGATATGCAAAAGGATTAGATTTATTTTGGAGAGACAGCAATTTGATCAAACATCTTGAATATTGGATTTCCTATTCTTATATCGATTCTGAAAGACAATACAAGAATTTTCCAACGATGGCAACTCCTAGTTTCATAGCAAATCACAGTTTATCAATTGTAACAAAATATTTTATTACAGATTGGAAATCGCAAATTGGGTTTACAAACAGTTATAGTTCAGGACGTCCGTATAATGATCCAAATCAAACACAATTCATGAACGGAAAAACAAAATCATATAATAGTTTGAGTTTTAACTGGGCGTATTTATTAACAACACAAAAAATCCTGTATTTCTCAGTTTCAAATGTGTTAGGATCACAAAACGTTTTTGGATATGATTATGCTAAAACCCCAGACGCAACCGGAATCTATAACAGACAAGCCGTAACGCCAACCGCAGACCGATTTTTCTTCGTTGGTTTCTTCTGGACAATTAGTGATAATAAAAATGAGAATCAGTTGAAGAATCTTTAAGAAGGAGGTTCAAAGGGGCAAAGGTTCAGAGTTGCAAAGGTTCAGAGTTGCAAAGGTTTGAAGGGACAGAGGTTTCTTAGCAAAAGATAAAATATTTTATAGATTATAAGATTCGAAGAATCTAGAAAACCTTTGAACCTTTGCCACTCTGAACCTTTGAACCTCAAAAAAACAATTCAGTCGCAAAAATCAACAACTCAGTATTATTTAATTTTAAAAGAATAAAAACCAGCATACTTTTGAAGTATAAAATTAGAAGGCACTAAGTTACTAAGATTCTAAGACACTAAGAAAAAACTTAGTCCCGAAGCCTCGGGATAGTTACTCAGAAACTTAGAATCTTAAAAAAAAGAGTTTTAATCATCAATCAACAAAACTTGAAACCTGAAACTTGAAACAAATAAAATAACCTTAAAAAACAAACTCATGACCAAAATTATTACAATGACAATGTTGTTTATCTGCAGTTTAATGTCTGCTCAAAATGTAAAACTAACCGTTTCTGTTTCAGGTTTAAAAACCAGTACAGGAATTGTGAAAGTAGGTTTGTACAACTCAGAAGGTACATTTTTGAAAACAGCATACAAAAGCCTTACTTCTGAAATTAAAGATGAAAAAGCAGTTGTAACATTTGACAATCTTCCGGCTGGTGAATATGCGATTTCAACGTATCACGATGAAAACAACAACGGAAAACTGGATAAAAACGCAATGGGAATTCCTTCTGAAGATTATGCAGCATCAAACAATGCTAAAGGATTTATGGGACCTCCTTCTTATAAAGATGCTAAATTTGTTATTGATAAAGATTCAAAAATTGAAATTGCCCTATAATATAGTAACTAACAAAAATTAAAATAACCATTAAAATTACTTAAAAATGAAAAAAATTATCACTTTGATCGCATTATTTGTAGTAGTAATAAGCTCTGCACAAACACAATTTGAACAAGGAATGGGAAAAGCCTTCGGACTTTGGAAAGAAGGAAAAAATACAGAAGCTTCGGCAATGTTTGAAAGAATTGCTTCGGCAGAGAAAACAAGCTGGCTTCCTAATTATTATGTGGCAATGGTAAACACGACTGCAGCATTTAGTGAAAAAGACCCAACTAAAATTGATTTGATGTTGACAAAAGCACAAGATGCAGTTGATGTTGAAATGATAAAAGACCAGAGTAATTCAGAATTATACGTTATTCAGGCTTTAATTTATACCGCTTATGTAGTTGCGGACCCAATGACAAATGCGCCTAAATATTCTTCTAAAATTATGGAAGCTTATGCAAAAGCAAAAACATTGAATCCAAATAATCCAAGAGCCGTTTTTGGTGAAGCTGATTACCAATTAGGAGGTGCAAAATGGACAGGTGTTGATACAAAACCATTATGTGCTCAGGTTGATAAAGCTGTTGAACTTTTTGGTACTTTTAAACCAGAAACTCCTTTTTCTCCAAAATGGGGATTAGAAAGAGCGCTGGAAACGCAAAAATCTTGTAAAAAATAAATTTAAAAAATAATAATAGAATGTCTTTAAAACCAAATTTGTTAAAAGCTTTTTTAATTGGCGGGATAGTTTTTGTTTTCTCCTTTTTAATTCGGTTTGCTTCGGTAGGAATTGAAGTTTTTAACAACCAATTATATATTTATTTTTTGTATTGCATGTTGTACAGCGTTGTTCTGTATGTGGTTAATGCATCTTTATTTGTGTATTTGGATAAGGTTTTTGAAGGAAACAGATTTTCGCCAAGAAGAATTTTAGTCGGGTTTATAAGTTCATTTTTTCTTTCGCTGTTCGTTATTCTAATACTTCGAATTTTTACGGAGGTTGTGATCGAAAGAAGACCGATAATAAGTTTTCTGGCAAATGAAAAAGCAGCAAATTATATAGAATCGTCTGTTACTACTTTTATCATTTTGTTGATATTCCACGCGTTGCATTTCTACAAAATATATCAGGAAAATAAAGTAACCCAGCAAAAAATTATTGCAGGAACAGCAAATGCAAAATTCGAAAGTTTAAAAAATCAGATAGATCCGCATTTTCTTTTTAATAGTTTGAATGTATTAAGTTCTTTGATCGAAGAAAATCCTGATAATGCACAACGGTTTACTACTTCTTTATCTAAAATATACCGCTACGTTTTAGAGCAAAAAGATAAAGAATTAGTTTCTGTTGAAGATGAATTGTCGTTTGCAAAAACCTACATGAATTTGCTTAAAATGCGTTTTGAGAATAGTTTGTTTTATGAATTGCCTACAACCAATATAAATCCCGATGCAAAAGTGGTTCCGTTATCGTTACAGCTTTTACTTGAAAATACGGTAAAACACAATGTTGTAAGTGAACAAAAACCGTTACATATCAGAATTTTTGTTGATGGGGAATATCTTGCGATTCAAAATGATTTTCAAAAGAAAGAAGTTTTGCAGGACAGGCAAGGGGTTGGTTTGCAAAATATTGTTAATCGTTACGGAATCATAACCAATAGAAAGGTTTTAATTGAACAAAACAAAGAAACTTTCACGGTTAAAATTCCAATTTTAACCAAACAAATTACAGTTATGGAAACAAGTGCAGATTATAATGATGAAAATAAAGCCTATTTCAGAGCTAAAAAAAGAGTTGAAGAATTAAAAGGTTTTTACGGAAATATAATTTCGTATTGTTGTGTAATTCCTTTTTTAGTTTTTATAAATTTGAGGTATTCTCCTGGATTTCAATGGTTTTGGTTTTCGGCTTTAGGTTGGGGATTCGGACTTGTAATGCACGCCTTTAAAGTTTTTGGCTACAGCTCTGACTGGGAAGAACGAAAAATCAGAGAGATTCTGGAAAAAGAGAATAACAAAAAAACATGGAAATAATCATGGAAACAAATGCTAGTAATGATCGTGAAAAGTTTGATATTCAAATAGCCAGCAAAAAAGTGATTAAACTAAAATCATTTTACATTCACACCATTGTTTACATTATCGGATTGGTTGCGTATGTTTTAAAAAATTATTATGGATTTCCGTTACACTTCTTTCCGTTCAATTTTTTAACGGGCTATATATTGATAATATGGACATGTGTTTATGTGATTTCTGCACTGGAGATATTAGTTTCTTTCAAAATTTTTGGTAAAGAATGGGAAGAACGCAAACTGAAAAATATTTTAGATAAAAAACAAAAAAAACAAAAATGGGAGTAATTATGGAAATGGATTTTAATGAAGACGACAAATACTATCTTGCAAGAAAGAAAGTAGAAAGTATAAAAGGATTTTACGCAAATCTTACCTCTTTTATTGGTGTTAATATCATTTTAATTTTTATTAATTTATATACATCACCAGATCATTTGTGGTTTTACTGGCCGCTAATGTGGTGGGGAATAGGCGTAATTTTTCACGGATTAAAGGTTTTTGAAGTATTTCCGGTTTTAGGAAAAGACTGGGAAGAAAGAAAAATTAAGGAATTTATGGAAAAAGAAAAAAAGAATGAAAACCAATGGAAATAATTTAATTTTAATATAATGGGAAGATTTAGAAGACGCATGTACGAAGAATATTCGCAAGAATTTTCAACAGATGAGCGCTTTAATGTAGCGTACAGAAAAGTAAAAAGAATAAGAGGATTTTATTCGCATTTAAGAATTTATATCATTATAAATATCCTAATAATTGTTGCCAGCGTAAATGACGACTTTTTCTCAAAAGGAATTCATGAAAATGGACTATTAGACTGGCAAACTTATTCGACAGCTTTGTTTTGGGGAATTGGTTTACTGGCTCACGGATTATCTGTTTTTGGAAGAGATATATTTTTTAGTGCCGATTGGGAGCAAAGAAAAATTGAGGAATATATGAAAAAGGAAGCTGCCAGTAATAAATGGGAATAATTGTAATTTTACTTTTTTAAACTTTGCTTTGTAATAAATGACAACATTAATAATAGAAGACGAAAAACCAGCTGCAAGGTTATTGCAACGAAAGTTAGAGAAACTTAACATTGCTGTAGAAACCATGCTGCATTCTGTAGAAGAATCTGTTCATTGGTTTAAAAATAATGAACATCCGGATTTGATTTTTTTGGATATTCAGCTGTCAGATGGTTTGTCGTTTGAAATTTTTGAAAAAATAGATATTAAAAGCGCCATTATTTTTACAACCGCTTATGATGAATATGCTCTAAAAGCGTTTAAACTCAACAGTATCGATTATCTTTTAAAACCTATTGACGAAGATGATTTGGATGTTGCGGTTAATAAATTCAAAGCTCGTTTGCCTAAAGCAGAATCAGGAACAAAAAACCTTCAGGTTGATTTTGAGCAAATACGCCAAATGTTGTCAAATCCTTTTGAGAAGAATTTTAAAAAGCGATTTACGGTTAAAATTGGTCAGCATTTAAAAGTCATTACAACAGATGAAATCGAATGTTTTTTTAGTGAAAACAAAGGAACCTATATTCATACATTCGACAATCGAAATTATCTGATCGATTCGACATTAGAAATTCTGGAACAGGATTTAGACATGAAAAACTTCTTTCGCGTAAGCAGAAAATTTATTATTCCACTTCCGGCAATCAAAGAAATTCAGGTTTACACCAATTCCAGATTGAAAGTAATTTTGCCAACTTATAAAGAAGATGAGGTTATTGTAAGCCGCGAAAAAGTGCAGGATTTTAAAAATTGGCTGGGATAAAATGAAAAAAAAAGATCCTTCATTTGAAGGATCTTTTTTTTATTTGCTCAATCTATGCAACGTAAAAGTCATTGCACTTAAAAGGAAAAATGCCATAATTTGATGAATTAATCCTAAAGCCAACGGAACGCTGTATAATAATGTAAATACACCAAGTAAAAATTGAATGAAAACAAAAACAACCAAAGTTTTGATTCCGTTGTTTTGTGTTCTGCTAAGAGAAAATTTCGTGCTTTTGTAATATAAAAACAGAATAAGAGCCACTACAACATAAGCAAAAGTTCTATGTACAAACTGAACGCCGCTTTTTCCTTCAATTAAATTCTTAACCAAAGTTGGCTGTTCAATAAAAACAGAATCATGTATAAATTGTCCGTCGCTCATTAATGGCCAGTGATTGTGAATTAATCCGGCATTTAATCCGGCAACAAAACCACCATAAATAATTTGAATCAATAAAGCCACCAAAGCAAATCGCGCGATATTTCGAAGCGGAATTACTTTCGTTATTGCTCTTTCCGGATAAATTAAATCCAGCGCCACCCACAAAGTATAAGCAAAAGTGATAAAAGCAAAAGTTAAGTGAAGCGAAAGTCTGAAATGGCTAACATCCGGATTGTCAATTAATCCGCTGCGAACCATAAACCAGCCCAGAAAACCCTGAAAAGCGCCCATTGCCAAAAGAACAATACATTTTTTTATGGTTTCGCGATCCAGTTTTTTTCTAATTAAAAAATAAACAAAAGGAACAAAGAAAACCAAGCCAATGATTCTGCCAATAAAGCGGTGAAACCATTCCCAGAAATAAATAAATTTATAATCTGAAAGTTGAAAATCATTATGGATATTGATTTTTTGATATTCAGGAAACTTCTTGTATTGTTCGAAGGCTTCATTCCATTTTGCATCCGTTAAAGGCGGGAAAGTATCCGTTACCAAATGCCAGTCGGTCATTGATAAACCTGAATTTGTTAAACGGGTAATTCCGCCAACAACAACCATTAAAAACAATAAAACACAACCTGATAGTAACCAAATGATTACTGATTTATTCTCTTTTTTCATTCTTTTCCAATTAATTCGATTTCATTTATTTTATGGATCTTTCTTGAATAAAAATTCAGGAAAAACATATTTGCTAAAACGCTGATAGGTAGCAGTATGGTGGCAAAAAACAACATATAAGTAATGTTTTCTTTAATTTTAATCTTCAATAAATCAGATATTATTTCTTTTAATATTGCCAAGGAAAGCAAAACTAAAAAAGATATTACAAGACTAATGAAGAAGAAAATTAATTGATGTCTAAAATGCCTTTTTTTAATTTTTTTAAGCTTTTTATAAAATAAATAGTTGGGTAATACAACTACTAATAAAAGTAAAATCCTAAAAATTGTAACTGAAAAATCCATTATTTTTTAGGCGTTAGATTTAACTTTGCAGCTCTTGTAATTATAAAATCGTAAGCAGCCTGATATTCATTTGGAATATCACCTTCTAGAATAGCTTCTTTTACGGCTTCTTTTAAAACTCCAATTTCGCGTGAAGGTTTCAAATCGAACATTTCCATAATTTCTTCTCCTGAAATTGGCGGTTGAAAATTACGAACATGATCGCGTTCTTCAACTTCAACAATTTTCTTGCGAACGATATCAAAGTTTTTATGATATTTTTTAAACTTAGCCGGATTTTTGGTTGTAATATCGGCTTCACACAACGTCATTAAATCTTCAACATCTTCTCCGGCATCAAAAACCAAACGGCGAACGGCGCTGTCTGTTACAATCTCCTGCGCCAAAACAATTGGACGGGAACTCATGATAACCATTTTTTGCACAAATTTCATTTTGTGATTCAACGGCATGTGTAAACGTTCGAATATTCTTTTAGCCATTTTTCCGCCCAGAAATTCATGACCGTGAAAAGTCCAGCCTTGTTTTTTGTTGAAACGTTTTGTTGGCGCTTTTCCAATATCATGCAATAAAGCCGACCATCGCAACCAAACATCATCTGTATTTGGACAAATATTATCGACAACTTCAAGCGTATGATAAAAGTTATTTTTATGGGTATGACCTTCAATTTCTTCTACCTGATTCAACGCCGTTAATTCAGGAAGAATAATATCTAAAAGTCCCGTTTGATATAAAAGTAAAAAACCAACAGAAGGTTTATCTGTCGAAAGAATTTTGTTCAATTCATCAACAATTCGTTCACCTGAAATAATCTTAATTCTTTCTGCATTTTTAGTAATTGCTTCAAGAGAATTTTTCTCGATTTCAAAACCCAACTGATTCGCAAAACGAATGGCACGAAGCATTCGCAAAGGATCGTCAGAATAGGTAATACTTGGATCTAAAGGCGTTTTGATTGTCTTATTTTCCAAATCTGCCAATCCGTTAAAAGGATCTGAAAGATCTCCGAAAGTTTTTTCGTTTAAGGATAAAGCCAAAGCATTGATGGTAAAATCACGACGGTTTTGGTCATCTTCCAGCGATCCGTTTTCAACAAGCGGATTTCTGCTGTCAAAATTATAAGATTCTTTTCGGGCGCCAACAAATTCAATATCAGTATCTTCAAAACGCAACATTGCTGTTCCGTACGTTTTAAAAACCTGTACTTTTGGTTTTTTGGGAAGTAATTCAGAAACTTTCAAAGCCAATTCTATTCCGCTGCCAACAGCAACAACATCAATGTCTTTTTTAGAACCTCGATTTAAAAGCAAATCTCTGACAAAACCGCCAATTACGTAACTGTCAACGTTTAGTTCCTGAGATGCTTTCGAAATGATTTCGAAGATTTTATGTTGTAAAGCTGTTTTGTAGTTTGTTTGTATAGCCACGAATTCAGTAATTTTAAATATTACATTTCTTTCTTGAAGAGAATGAAACGTGTGCAAATTTACAACATAGAAAATGCCTTTTATAATGTAAAGGGTACTTTTTTATAGAAATTCACAGTTTAGCGGCTAGAATTTTATCAAATTAAAAAGGGTTGCCACGAATTTCACGAATTGATTTTTTTTTAGCCACAGATTAAAGGATTAAAAGGATTAAAAAAATTTGTATAAATCTTTTAAATCTGTGACAAAAAATCTTCGCAAACGGTGTAAAAAAATTAGTGCTAATTCGTGCAATTCGTAAAAAAAAACATTTATAACGCTATCAAACAAATCAATTCGGATTGCTATTTTTTAGAAATTCAATTTGTATTTTTGAATTCTATAAAAACGCACAAATGAAAATTGTTATATCGCCGGCGAAATCTTTAAATTTCGAAAAAGAATTACCAACTACTCAATATACAGAACCATCTTTTTTAAAAGAAGCGCGTCAGGTTCATAAAGTTTTAAAACCTAAAAAGCCAGCTGAATTATCGGAATTAATGTCAATTTCAGATAAATTATCTGATTTAAACTGGGAAAGAAACCAGAAATGGAAAACACCTTTTTCACCTGAAAATGCACGACCTGCAGTTTATACTTTTGACGGAGATGTTTATACGGGTTTAGATGCTTATTCACTTCCGCTGGAAAAATTAGACGCACTTCAAAGTAAACTAAGAATTTTATCAGGTCTTTACGGAGTTTTAAAACCACTTGATTTAATGCAGGCTTACCGATTAGAAATGGGGACGAAATTGCCTGTTGGTGAATACAAAAATCTACATGAATTCTGGAAACCAACCGTTACGAAAGCTTTAAATAAAGAATTGACAAAAGGTGAATTATTTGTGAATTTAGCCAGTAATGAATACTTTTCTGCAGTTGATGTAAAAGCCTTAAAAGTTCCTGTGATCACACCGGATTTTAAAGATTACAAAGACGGAAAATTAAAAATGATCAGCTTCTTCGCAAAAAAGGCGAGAGGTATGATGGTGCGTTATATAATCGATACAAATGCCGAAACGATTGATGACTTAAAAGGTTTCGATTATGAAGGTTATCATTTTGATGCCAATCTTTCAAAAGGAAATCATTTGGTTTTTACAAGATAGGTTTTTTTTTTTGAAGGTTCAAAGTGGCAAAGGTTCAAAGGTTCTAAGGTTTTAAAGAGAGAGTCGGAGTCTCGGTTTATATTGTAGGTAGGGATTTCAATCCCTTCAAATAATGTCAAAAAATATAAAAATAAAAAAGCCGGGTTAAATTAATAGCCCGGCTTTTTCGTATTATAAATTATAAATCAATTATTATTAATGCATTGCATCAGCAGGATTAATCTTGTTTTTGCCTTTTTTAATAAAAAGGATAATTGGAATACAACATAAGAACATAATTCCTAAGTACATAAAAATGTCCATATATGACATTACAGTACTTTGTTTCATCACAGCAAAATCTAATGCCTGATATGCTTTTTTAAGAGCAACATCTGCACTATAGCCTTTAGACATAAAAGCTCTTTGCATTCCTGCAATACGTTGTTGTACATCGTATTTTGCAGGATCTAAATTGTTTATTAAATTTACTCGGTGTTCCTGACTAAAACGAGTGATAAAAGTGGTAATAATTGCAATACCAAACGAACCTCCTAATTGACGCATCATTCCGGTAAAAGCTGCTCCTTCCCCAATTTGTTTTCCTTTTAATGTTGAAAGCGAAAGTGTGGTAATAGGTACAAAAAGTAATCCAAGACCAATTCCTCTTAAAATCAAAGGCCAATACATATGCTCAACACCAGTGTCAGGCGTCATGCGAGTTTGCATCATAAAAGTAAAGAAGAAGAAAACTAAAAATCCAACTCCCACCATATAACCTTGCGGAACACCTTTCTGAATCATATTACCAACAAATGGCATCATGATGGCTGTTGTAATCGAACCCGGAATCAATAACATTCCGGCATCAGTTGCTGTCCATCCTAAAATAGATTGCGTGTAAATTGGAATAATTAAAGTAGAACCGTATAATCCGAAACCAAGAATAAAACACATTATAGTTCCAATTCTTAAATTTCCGTCCTTTAGAACACTTAGATTTACAATTGGGTGTTTGTACGTTAGCTCCCTCCAGATAAAAAGGATAAGTCCCATAACGGTTACAACACTTAATGTTACAATTAGCGAGTCATTAAACCAGTCATCTTGCTGACCGTGTTCTAACACGAATTGCAAAGATCCGATGAAAGAAGCCAATAGAAAAATTCCCCACCAGTCAACTTGATTTGCTTTTAATTTTTCTCCATATTTCGGACTTCTTACGAAAGTAAGAGCCAAAATAGTTGCAATAATTCCTAACGGAATATTGATATAAAATATATACGGCCATGAATAATTATCTACTAAATATCCTCCCAAAGGCGGACCTAAAGTTGGACCAACAATTACACCCATTCCGTATATTGCCTGTGCCATTCCACGTTTTGCAACCGGATAACTTTCGGTAATAATAGTTTGTGCTGTTACAAGCAGTGCTCCACCACCCATACCCTGTACAAACCTGAAAGCAACCAATTCCCAAATATTACTGGCGTTACCACACAAAAAGGAGCAGACTGTAAATATTATGATAGAAGCCACAAAATAATTACGTCTTCCAAATTGCTGCGATAGCCAGCTCGTCATTGGAATTACGATAACATTCGCAATTGCGTATGCTGTAATAACCCAAGCCACATCTGTCAAAGTAGCACCAAGGCTGCCTCGCATGTCTGTTAGCGCTACGTTTACAATCGTTGTATCAACAATTTCTAACAGTGCACAAAGTACTGCAGTAATCGTAATGATCACACGTCTATAACCGTATTCTACTAAATCGTCGTCTGCTTGTACTGCTGTTGCCATATTTTATTTTAAATGTACGTCTACGTCAACATTCATTCCCGGACGTAATAATTTTACTTTCTCAGGATCGTTTGATTCATCTAAACTAATTTTTACCGGTAATCTCTGAATTGTTTTAACAAAGTTTCCTGTAGCATTATCAGGAGGTAATAATGAAAAACGTGATCCTGTAGCCGGAGAAAATGACGTTACAATACCTTTAAACTCATAGTTAGGATAAGCATCAACTTTTAAGCTTACTTTTTGACCAACAACCATTTTGTTTAATTGTGTTTCTTTAAAGTTAGCCACAACCCAGGCTTCAGTATTATTGATGATATAAAATAAAGATTGTCCTGGCTGAACCAATTGTCCCGGTTGAATATCAACTTTAGAAACCTGACCGTCAATTGCTGCAGTAACAACAGTATAAGTAAGATTTAATTTGGCAACATCAAGCATAGTTCTCGCTTTTTTGATGTTTGCAGAAGCAACTTCCGTTTGTTTATCAGAAACTTTAGATTTCGATTGAATAACAGATTTCTGGAAAGAACTTGCTCTTTGTTGTTGTTCTAAAACACGAACTTGATTTTCGGCTTCGTCTTTTGCAGTCTGAGCCTGCTCAAATTGTTGTTTTGTAATTGTATGTGTTTTATACAAGTTATTGTAACGATTAAAATCGTTTGTAAGCTGTCTCAATCTAATTTTTGCACTTTCGATAGAACCGCCGGCAGATCTCATTTGAGCATCAGAAACGGAGATGCTTGCATATGCACTTCCAATATCTGCTTTTGCAGCTTCGTATTGACCTTCAGCACCTAATAAAGCAGCGTTGGCTTCATCGATTTTTAATTGATAATCTCTTTTATCGATAGTAAATAAAGTATCTCCTTTTTTTACAAAATCATTATCTTTTACATACACTTTGCTAATATATCCGGATACTCTCGGGATAATCGGATTCATTTTTTTCTCGATTTGAGCATCATCCGTTTCCTCGTGAGCCAATGAGTGCATATATTTTGTTATTCCGTAAGTTCCGCCCACTAAAACCAAAACGGTTAGTATAATGATGAATTTAGTATTTGTTTTTTTCTTTTCCATGAGAGCTATCGATTATATTTTAGAAAGATTGAATGATTGTGATAATTGTCCTGATACTGAAAGTAATTCGTAATATTTTTGAATAATAGTTGCTTTAGATACAGCGGTATTAATTTTGGCACTTAATTGCTCAACATCGGCTTCAACCAAATCATTGGTGTCAGCTAAACCGTTGTCGAATTTATCTTTTACAAGTCTGTAATTTTCAGATGCCTGTTGAAGCGCTTCATCATAAACCACACTTTGATTAATAGCCAGATCATAATCTTCAATAGATTTTTGAACTTCAACTTTAATACGGTCTGTCATGATAGCTTCGGTATTTTTTACCTCCATAGCTCTGCTTTCAGCTTCTTTTACGTGAGCGCTGTTTTTAAGAATACCCGATAAATCATAAGATAAACCTAAACCAAAATTCATGGCATATTTTACAGTTATAATATCTTTAAGATCTAAAGCAGTATAACCACCAAGCAAAGAGATTGTTGGATAATATCCGGCTTTTGCTATTTTAACATTAGCTTCAGAAGCTTTTTGCTGCAAGCGAATAGCCTCTAAATCTTTTCTGCTTTCAAGAGCCAAAGCATCAGTTGTTGGTGCATTGGTTGTTTTTAAGCTGAAAAAGTCATCTTCATTAACCTGAATTTTTACAGATGGCTCTAATTTAAGTAATGTCGTTAAATAAAAATTAATGTTATTGATATTATTATTCGCTTCATCAATAGATAATTGAGTTTTTGAAACCAATAATTGCGCTTTCAATAAATCATTTCTCGGAATAATTCCGTTTTTCTCTAATTCTGTAAAATCAGTAACACGCTGTTTAGCGCTTTTTTGATTCTCATTTAAAACATCAAGCGTTTTTTGTGCCTTGTATAAAGCAGTATAATAAGTAATTACCCTTAAAGCGACATCCTCTTTTGTTTTAAGAGCAGTAACACTTTCAGCCTCATATAAGCTTTCGTATGCGTCAATACTATTCTGAATTTTAAATCCTGCAAAAAGCGGTAAGCTTAAATTTGCCATACCAATCATTGCACGATCAGGAGAAGCCAAAGAAGCACTTTCACCTTGATTTGGCATATCGATCGAAGCTTTTGTCAAACGCTGATATTGTCCTGAAATTTTAAGATCCGGATATTGGTTATTTTTAACCGTTTGTAATTCGTACTTTTTTGAGTTTACCTTAGTGTTGGCAAGCGTAACTTCGTTACTCTTTTCCCAAGCCATTTTTACGGCCTCGTCTAAGGTTAAACTTGTTTTTTCTTGTGCCTCTATTGATGAAATTCCAATGAAGAAAATCCCAAAGAGCATTAATTGATTAATTTTCATAAACAAGTAGAGCTTTTATAGTTTGTTGAATGTGCTTTGTAAGACTGTTTTTAATGTAATCGTTGTATAACGTTTCTGTATTTAAATTAAGAAGTTCCTCAAAAAAAGGTTTATTCATATGAAAGTGAAAAAATGTACCCATTATAGTTGGTGTTATAAGCGGAATAATTACATCTTTTCTAAAAACCCCTTTAGATTGTCCTTCCTGAATTATAGTTTCAAGAGATTTTAAGTTCCCTTTTTTAAGTTCAGTAAAAGCCAGTAAGTTTTGTTCTCTCTTTTTTGAAGTAAGTTCAAAATGTAAAATTCTGTAAATTCCTCTGTTACAATTGATTCTGTTAATGTAAATTTCGATTAATTTATTGACTTTTTCAAGCGGTTCCAGTTTTTCCTGCAATAAATTTTCGAGTTGTAACTTAATATCAGAAGTTTTGTAAAAAATTAAAGCTTCCAGAAGTCTTTCTTTTGAACCAAAATAATACGAAACCATGGCAATGTTAATTTTGGCATGTTTTGAGATATCCCGTATTGATGTACCCTCAAATCCTTTTTCAGAAAATAGCTTTTCGGCTACCTCCAAAATTTGAATTTTTTTATCGTTTAATTCGATGTCTGACATGGTATTGTTTCTAATCGGGTACAAAATTAAACAAGCGTTTAATTTAAACAGTTGTTTAATTTTATTTTAACACAATTTTAACAGAAAACGGTTTAGTCGTTTTATGTATAAATTATGCTTTATATACCAATAAAAAAAGCTGAAAACATAAATTTCAGCTTTTTTCCTATGTTTTTGTGAAGCTTCGGGACGTAAGGAAAGTCGCCAATCTTTGTCGATTACGAGTGCGATTCTCTCCCGAAGCCTCGGGATCGAAATGATAAACTAAACGTTTATTCGTTTAATTCAATACTTTTTTACCTAATCTCCCCAACAAATTCACTAATTTTCCCGCTTCCATTTTCACTCAAATGTTTAATAAAAGCACTTCCAATAATAGCGCCTTTTGCAAATTTTGTTGCTTGATTAAAAGTTTCTTTATTTGAAATTCCAAAACCAACAATCTGAGGATTTTTCAAATTCATATTTCCGATTCTTTCGAAATAACTTTCCTGTGTGTTGCCAAAACCAGATTGAGAACCCGTAACACTTGCAGAACTTACCATATAAATAAAGCCATTTGAAACACTGTCGATGAAACGAATACGTTCGTCTGAAGTTTGTGGCGTAATCAAAAACACATTTATTAAACCGTATTTTTCAAAAATTGCCTTGTATTCATCCGCATAAACATCAACCGGCAAATCCGGAATAATCAATCCGTCGATACCAATTTCGGCACATTTTTTACAAAATTCTTCCACTCCGTATTGTAACATCGGATTAAAATATCCCATAATAATCAACGGAATTTTTACGCTTTCACGGATGTTTTTCAGCTGGTCGAAAAGAATTTGAGTTGTCATTCCGTTATGAAGTGCCTTTGTAGAACTTGCCTGAATTGTTGGTCCATCGGCCAAAGGATCACTAAAAGGCAAACCTATTTCGATTAAATCAACTCCATTTTTCTCTAAATCCTCAATAATCTGAACCGTATCGTTTAAGTTCGGATATCCGGCAGAAAAATAGATAGAAAGTATCTTTTTGTCTTCTTGTAATTTTTGAGTTATTCTGTTCATTTTAATATTTTTTATTTACTCCTGCAAGCTTTTCAAAACCTTGCAGATATATATTATTAAGTTTTTGCCACAGATTAAAAGGGTTTTAACTGATTAACTTTAAATTTATTTCACGCAGATTTCAAAAAGATTTAAGCCGATTCGCGCAGATTTTTTTAATTAAATCTGTTTTAATCTGCCGAATCTGCGTGAAACAAAATCAGTGAGAATCAGTAAAATCTGTGGCACTATCATTCATTTGCTCAACAAGTTCACCTTTATTAATTTTCCATATAAATCCAGGCTTCAATTCCGGATCTTAACGTTACGCGAACCCTTTTATAAGCATTCGATTCGAATACATCTACTTTAGACAAATCTGTATTTGAAATAGTGAAAACAACACCATGTATAATGTCCGAAAGATCGTCACTGGGAACAACCACGACATAATCTGCCATTCCAAATTCTTCTTCAATTTGCAGGCTTTTTAGTTTGTGCCCCAAAAGAGAATCCGGGCTTCCGGTTAATACTTTATTAAAAAGTCGCATTTGAATTTCTTTCGACCGTAATGTTCCGTATGAGAATAACTTTTCCATAAATTATTTATTTTTCCAGTTATTTATTTACAACTTAAAATAATCGATATAATTGTCTAAATCTTTATCGCCGCGACCAGAAAGGCTTATCACGACAATATCTGTTGGTTTAAATTTCTTTTGATCTAAAACTGCAAATGCATGCGCGCTCTCGATCGCCGGAATAATCCCTTCTAATTTTGTAAGCTGCAAACCGGCATTCATCGCATCGTCATCCGTTACCGAGAAAAATTCTCCACGACCTGTTTGTGCTAAATGCGCGTGCATTGGTCCAACTCCCGGATAATCCAAACCTGCCGAAATCGAATAAGGTTCCGTAATTTGTCCGTCTGGAGTTTGCATTAAAAGCGTTTTACAACCGTGAATAACGCCTACTTTTCCCAGTTTACTTGTTGCGGCACTATGACCGCTGTCAACGCCTTTTCCTGCTGCTTCAACGGCAATAATGCCAACTTGTGGTTCGTGCAAAAAGTGATAATAAGTTCCGGCTGCGTTACTTCCGCCACCAATACAAGCAACAACATAATCAGGATTTTCACGTCCTTCTTTTTCTTTCAACTGCCATTTTATTTCTTCTGAAATAACACTTTGAAAACGCGTCACCATATCCGGATAAGGATGTGGCCCAATCGCAGAACCAATAATATAATGCGTGTCAACGGGATTATTAATCCAGTCGCGAATGGCTTCGTTTGTAGCATCTTTTAACGTTCTTGAACCTGAAAGTGCCGGACGAACTTCTGCGCCTAACATTTTCATACGGGCAACATTTGGTGCCTGACGCGCAATGTCAATTTCGCCCATATACACGATGCATTCCATGCCCATTAACGCGCAAACTGTTGCAGTTGCAACTCCGTGTTGACCAGCTCCGGTTTCGGCAATAATTCTTTTTTTGCCCAAGCGTCTGGCAACTAATATTTGCCCAATTGTATTATTAACTTTATGAGCTCCGGTATGGTTTAAGTCTTCTCTTTTTAAGTAGACTTTTGTATTGTATTTTTCAGATAATCGCTTGGCAAAATAAAGCGGACTTGGACGCCCAACGTAATCTTTTAGCAATTGGTCGAACTCGGCTTTAAAATCTGGCTCGCTTGTTATTTTTAAATAGTTTTGGCGTAATTCTTCCACATTTGGATACAGCATTTCAGGAATGTAAGCACCTCCAAATTCTCCATAATAGCCTTTTTCGTTGACATTAAAATTCATTTTATTCCAATTTTAAAAGTTGGCAACATCAAATTTTCGTTTGAAATTGCTAAATAGATTTTTGTTTTTCAGCCCGGGTTCAATTTCAAATTTACTATTTACATCAATACCGTAAATAGGTAAATTGGTTTTTGAAATTTCTTCTATGGCTTTTAATTCGTTTATTCCGATTCCGCCACTCAAAAAGAAGGGTTTATCAGATTTGTATTTTTTTAATATTGTCCAGTCAAAAGTGGTTCCGTTTCCGCCGGGTAATTTTCCTTTTGTATCGAATAAAAAGTAATCGCAAACAGATTCGAATGGTTTTGTAATTTCGAAATCGAAATCATTATCAGCCGAAAATACTTTTATAAGTTCTATTTTTTTATTCAATTTTGTTTTTAGTTCCAATAAAAATTCAACAGATTCATTTCCGTGAAGCTGAATGGCTTGCAAATTGTATTTTACAACTTTTTCCAGAATTTCTTCCTGAGTCTGATTGACAAAAACGCCCACTTTTTTAATCGTTCCTATTAGTTCCGGAATTGTTCCGTTAAAATATCGAGCGGATTTTTCCCAGAAAATAAATCCCATATAATCGGGTAGGAGTGCACCTACTTCGAGAATGTTTTCGGGATATTTCATACCGCATATTTTGAGTTTCATTGTATTGTGTTTATTTTTTTGCTACGAAGGCACTAAGACACAAAGTTTTTTTTAATTTTTCTTCGTGCTAATTCGTGAAATTCGTGTTTATTGTAAGCTTTTTATAAATTTTGTTGCTGCTTGACCGGCGTTATCAGTTTTCATGAAGTTTTCTCCAATTAAGAAACCGCTGTAACCGTAAGGTTTAAGTTCTGAAATAGCTTCGATGGATGAAATGCCGCTTTCTGAAACCTTTACAAAATCATTCGGAATTTGTGATGCCAGTTGTTTGCTGAAATCCAGGCTAACCTCAAACGTTTTTAAATTTCTATTGTTCACGCCAATCATATCTAAACTAGGCATAATCGATTTTTCCAGTTCTTCCTGATTATGAACTTCCAGTAGAACTTCTAAGCCTAATTTCTTAGCAAATTCAGATAATGATTTGATTTCTTCACGAGTTAAAACTGCTGCAATCAATAAAATCAAATCGGCTCCAAAAGCTTTGGCTTCCAAAATTTGGTATTCATCAACAATAAATTCTTTTCGCAATAGCGGAATATTTACGCTCGCTCTTGCTAAAAGTAAATCGTCTAGAGAACCTCCAAAATATTTTCCATCTGTTAAAACCGAAATTCCGCAAGCGCCGGCATTTTCATAACCTTTTACTACTTCTTCAACCGTAAAACTATGGTTAATTACTGATTTTGAAGGCGAACGACGTTTGTGTTCTGCTATAATTCCTGTAGAACTTGTTCTAAGTTTTTGACTTAAAGAAATCGTTTCTCTTCCAAAAAATACAGAACTTTCCAATTGCGAAACCGGAATGATGGATTTTTTTAAAACGACTTCTCGCTGTTTATCAAATATTATTTTATCGAGTATATTCATGAGTTTTGTTTGTTTCAGGTTTCAGGTTTCAAGTTTCACGCTCCAACAACTTGAAACCTGAAACAACAAACCTGAAACTATATTTTTACCTGCTTAGTTCTTGTAATGTTTTCAATGCCTGAATCCCTTTTCCGGAGAATAGACTTTCCTTTGCTAATTCAAAACCTTCTAACGGAGAGCATTTTGTTACAGTCGAAATTGCCATTGCAGCGTTTGCACAAACAACATTATTCTGCGCTTCGGTTCCTTTTCCTGAAAGAATGTTTATAAACATATCTGCAGATTCTTCAATGGTTTTTCCACCTTCGATTTCGCTTTGCGATAAAAGGCGAACACCAAAATCTTCCGGTTTTAGCATGCCTTCCATATGATTTGAAATTGTTTTGGTTGGTCCGGTTAAAGAAATTTCATCATAACCGTCAAGCGAATGTAAAATCGTAAAATTCACATCTGTACTTTGGTATAAATAAGCGTAGATTCTTGCCAATTCTAAATTGAAAACACCAACCAATTGATTTTTAGGAAATGACGGATTCACCATTGGTCCCAACATATTAAAGAAGGTTTTTACGGCTAATTCTTTACGGATTGGCCCAACATTTTTCATTGCAGGGTGAAATAGGGGAGCGTGTAAAACACAAATTCCGGACTGATCGATACATTTTTCTAAAAACGAAGAATCATTACTGAATTTAATTCCCATTTTTTCCATTACGTTGCTTGATCCTGAAATCGATGAAACACCATAATTTCCGTGTTTGGCGACTTTTATTCCCGCTCCGGCTGCTATAAATGATGCCAAAGTCGAGATGTTGAAAGTATCTTTTCCGTCACCGCCCGTTCCGCATAAATCGATTGTATTGTAAGCTGATAAATCAACACGAACACATAATTCTAATAAAGCTTCACGAAATCCCGAAAGCTCATCAATCGTAATACTTCGCATCATAAATACGGTCAAAAATGCCGAAATCTGACTTGGATTATAACTTCCGCTTGAAATATTAATCAATACATTTTTAGCTTCTTCTTTTGAAAGCACTTCGTGATTGATTAATTTATTTAATATTGTTTTCATTTTTTCTTTTAAGTTGCTAAGGTTCTGAGAAACTATCCCGAGACTTCGGGACTAAGTTTTTTTACTGTAAACTGTGACTGAATACTAGCTATTAATCCAATTTTCTAAAATCAATTTTCCTTTTGGAGTCAAAACACTTTCCGGGTGAAACTGAACGCCTCTTACGTCAAACGTTTTGTGTCTTAATGACATAATTTGCCCGTTTTCGTCGATTGAAGTGGCTTCAAGAACGTCAGGTAAATTTGCGTCAACGACCCATGAATGGTATCTGCCAACTTCAAATTCATTTCCTAAACCTTCAAATAGAATTTCATCTGAAACTACGGTTTTTACGTTTGTGGCAACGCCGTGATATACTTTATCAAGGTTAGAAAGTGTTCCGCCAAAAACTTCTCCAATCGCCTGTTGTCCTAAACAAACGCCTAAAATACTTTTTGTTGGCGCATATTTCTCAATTACCGCTTTTAATAAGCCAGCTTCATCCGGAATTCCCGGTCCCGGCGAAAGTAAAATTTTATCAAAAGTTGCGATTTCGTCAATATCAAATTCATCGTTTCTGTAAACGGTAACTTCGCAGTTTAAATCTTCTAAATAGTGCACTAAATTATACGTGAAACTATCGTAATTGTCTATAACTAATATTTTTTTCATGTCTTTTTTTGTTTCAGGTTTGCTTCGCCAATTCGGCTAAAGCCTCGTGTCAAGTTTCAAGTTTCAAGTTCCAATAACTTGAAACTTGAAACAAAGAACACTTGAAACTAAATTTTTATTTCTCTCGAACGTACTTTTCAGTAATAATGCGGTCGATTCCTAATTTTTCTACTTTTTCGATTCCTTTTTGAGTCAACGTGTCATTTTTAATTTTTACTGTAAACTCAAACTTGCCATTTTCCCATTGACGGTTATTAAAATATTCCAGATTTTCAGTATAAATACTATCTTTCAAAGTATATTTTCCGCCTCCGCCAAAAAATACGGCTGCTGTACTGTCTTTTCCATTGTTTAAATCATGATTGAAAAATGCAAAATGTGTCTCATTTATAATCTTTATCATTTTTGTTTTTGGATTGAAAGTCGAGAATGTCGAATCTTTTTCTGTCGTTTCTGCTGATATAAGACGCCAGGTTCCCGCTAACGGATTTGCATTTGATTCTTTCTTAGATTCGCAAGCGGCAAAAAGCATAATTGAAATCAAAAAGGGAATAATGTTTTTCATGTATATTTTTAGTTTCAGGTTTCAAGGTTTCAGGTTTTTTTTGTTTCAAGTTTCAAGTTTCAGGTTCTGTGACTGTAACTGTGACTAAAAACTAAATTTTTTCCGCCATTTCCAGCGCTGTATTCAAAGCTCTTAATTTATTATAAACCTCCTGCATTTCGCTTTCTTCATCAGAACTTGCTACGATTCCTGCTCCCGCCTGACAATGTAATTGATGATTTTTACTTAGGAAAGTTCGAATCATAATCGCATGATTAAAGTTTCCATTA
This sequence comes from Flavobacterium sp. N1736, assembly GCF_025947065.1. Lineage (NCBI taxonomy): Bacteria > Pseudomonadati > Bacteroidota > Flavobacteriia > Flavobacteriales > Flavobacteriaceae > Flavobacterium > Flavobacterium sp. N1736. The sequence continues at coordinate 2,567,227 of NZ_CP109994.1, read as the reverse complement.
AAATCCATGAAACCAATTGCGCCTCCGTAAAAATTACGATTTGTTTTTTCATAATCTTCAATCAATTGCATCGCTCTGTGTTTTGGCGCACCGCTTAAAGTTCCTGCCGGAAAAGTATCTGCAACAACTTGCATCGTGGTTGCTTTTTCATGTAAATGACCTGTAACTTTCGAAACCAAGTGAATTACATGCGAGAAAAACTGAACTTCTCTGTATTTTTCTACGTTTACATCATGTCCGTTTCTACTTAAATCGTTTCTTGCCAAATCAACAAGCATGACGTGCTCACTGTTTTCTTTTTTATCTTCAGAAAGTTCTTTGGCTAAAAGTGCATCGCGTTCGTCATTTCCGGTTCTTTTAAAAGTTCCTGCGATTGGGTGAATTTCGGCTTTTCTGTTTTTTACGATAATTTGTGCTTCGGGCGAAGACCCAAATATTTTGAAATCTCCATAATCAAAAAAGAACAAATACGGAGACGGATTTATACTGCGTAAAGCTCTGTAAACATTGAATTCGTCGCCTTTAAAACCTTGTGTAAAACGACGCGATAATACCAATTGAAATACATCGCCGCGAAAACAGTGTTTTTTGGCTAAAGCCACATTGTGCTTGAATTCTTCATCGGTTAAATTAGAAAAACCTTCGCCTTCTTTGGTAAATTTATAAGATGCAATATTTCTGGATTGTAATAATTGCTCGATTTCCGAAATATTGTTTCTTCCGTCTACACTATGACAAAAAATATATGCTTCATTTTTAAAATGATTAATGGCGATTATGTTTTGATAAACGGCATAAAATACATCCGGAATTGAAGTGGCATTGTCTTTTTTTGCAATCGAAACTTTCTCAAAATAACGAACGGCATCGTAAGAAATATATCCGAATAAACCGTTATTAATGAATTTAAAATCATTTTTCTCTGATTGAAACTGACTTGAAAACTCCTGAATTACTTCGGGAATATTGGTTGCAGCGTCGATTGCAATTTGTTCTGTTGATCCGTCAGGAAAAGTTTTTGAGATAGTTTCGTTTTCGATTTTAATCGTCGCAATCGGATTACAGCAGATGTAGGAGAAACTATTGTCATTTCCGTGATAATCACTACTTTCAAGTAATAAACTGTTTGGGAATTTATCTCTGATTTTAAAATAAATACTTACCGGCGTGATCGTGTCTGCCAGAATTTGTTTGTAATGTGTGTTGAGTATAAAAGGTTTCAATGTTATTTCGTTTTTTTAATTTGTATATTATTTTCACTTGAGTTTTGACCAAAAAAAAAGGCTTGTCGTGATGACAAGCCTTTTATATTTTATAGTTTTACAATACCATAGGAAGCTTTGTTCACGACGTTTGACGTAAATTCTTCCACCACCAAGTATTGTTCATTATTGTTTTCATATCTTATTTTGATGTCACAAATATATAAATGTAATTTGAATTAGAATACATAAAAGTTCAAAAAAAACTTTTCTAAATCTGAAAATTTGTTAAATTTCACAAGATAAGATCATTTAAAAGCCTTAATTTCCAATCGCGATAGTGTTATTTTGATTTACTCTAAAATCAGGGCTTCCTTTGATATTAGGCATTGTAAATAAATCACTATTTCTAATTTTAGTATAATTTAATAATAATTCAGGTTTGCTGTAAAAACTTTTAATTGCCGGATCATTACCTGATGATTCACTTGTAATTTCGCCAACACAATTATTAACTACTATGTTTTTAAAGTTAATTTTAGATAGATTGGCATCTGTGGTTCCAATATTATCTTCTAATATAACAAATGGGGTAAAACCTGATACAATACTATTTGTTAAAGTAAAAAAGGTGTTTTCTCTAATGTGAATAGATTCTCTAACCAATCCCTGATTATTTTCTTCAAGATTGACAAGAGTAATGTTATTGGCGTTTATTTTTGTCAATTTATTGATATCAGTATTTTCAATTTTATCGTATGAATCCACTTCAAAACATCTTGATCCTGAAATGTCTGATGAATAGGGGTGACGAATAGCAATACTGTTACTAATATTAATTTGAGCTCCTTGTGTAAAATCAAAATCATCATCAGTTGTTCTGTAAGAAACAAGGTTGTTCAAATCAAAACCTCCACCATAACATTCGAATGAATCATCGTTCGAGTAACTAATTTGAATATAATTTAAAACCGTTTTTCGTCCAACACCGGCTAATGAAAGTCCGTTAAGTTCTTTCAAAGCGCTTAGTTTTCTTCCTGAATATTCAATTCTCACATATTTCAAAATTCCTGAATTATCATCGGCATCCTGACCACCGTAATGATTTAATAACGGGTCAAGATCAAAAGGCAAAGTATGCAATCCGCCCAAACTGTTTATTGGTGCTTTTCCCATAATTACTATTCCGCCCCAGTCACCTGGTTTTCTGTCGTTAACATCTTTGTTTGAAGTAAAAACGATAGGATCTGTTTCTAAACCTTCGGCCATTATTTTAGAACCATTCGTAATTATTAAGGTTCCGCAGGTTTTATCATCTCCACGAATAACAGTTCCCGGTTCAATGGTTAAAACGGCGTTATTGGTTACATAAACAGTACCAACCAATTGATATGTATTACGTTTGTATAATTTGGTATCTTTATCTATTGTTCCCGCAATAATATTGCTGGCTTCACTATATTCTATAATTGCTGGTTTAAAATTAGTCCAGTTATTCATCCAGTTGGTCGTTCCAATAATTCCTCTTTGTTGCTGTTGTGCCTGTAGAAAAAAACAGCTTAGAATACTTAGAATTGCAATACATGTTTTTGTTTTCATAACTATAATTTTGATTTCTAGTTTGTGATTTTTTAATTACCCCAAAATTAGAAGCCATATGTTAATCAAAACATCAAGCATTGTTATCAAAGGGTTATCTAAGTATTATGAACGTTATTATTTTGAAAACAAAACAAAAAAATGCCCCAATAATTTTGAATTATTGAGGCATTTCTTATAATATTGAGAATTTAATATTCTATATGTAATATTAGAATTTTAAAGCTACAGTCAATTCGAAATCGTCATTGATAGTTTTGTCTCCTAAGTTTTCGAAGAAGTTACCAGAGTTGTATTTGATATCGTATTTAGTTCTGTCAACTTTAAATGCAGTTGTAGCAGTATTTCCAGCCACAGTGATATCAAAAGTTACAGGTTTAGTGATTCCTTTGATAGTTAAATCAGCAGTTACAGTATAAACGTCAGTTGCTTTAGCTGCAATAGTTTTGAAAACTAATTTTGCAGTTGGAAATTTATCAGTTCCAAAGAAATCTGGTGATTTCAAGTGACCGTTTAATTTTCCTTGGTATTCTCCAGTTAAATCTGTAGAAGTTAAAGAAGTCATGTCAACTGTAAAGCTACCGCCAACTAATTTTTTTGCTTTGAAAACTAAAGCACCATCTTTAAAGTTTACAGTTCCAGAGTGTTCTCCGGTTACTTTTTTACCTACCCATTTGATAGTACTTGCTTTTACGTCGATTTTTTTAGTTTGTGCGTTTACTGAAACGCTAGCCACTGCTACGAATAATGCTATTGCAATTGTTTTTAAATTTTTCATGTTGTTAAAATTGATTTTGGATTAATAATAATTATATAGTGATAAATAATTCTTCGTGAGATTTTCTAACTTTTTTGTAATGTTGTGCATCGTCTTCACCATGTCTGTAACCTACAGTTGCAATTACTGAAGCGTTTAAACCTAGTTTGTCAAAACCTAGTATTCTATTAAATTCGGAAGCATTAAAACCTTCCATTGGAGTTGCATCTATATGTAATTCAGAAGCAGCATTTAATAAAAATCCTAAAGCGATATACGTTTGTTTTGCTGTCCAGATATTTTTAGCATCGTCAGATAAGTTAGCAATAGTACCTTTCATCATATCGCCAAATCCGGCTAAAGCATCAGCAGGAACGCCTCTTGTTTCGCTAATATTTTGAATATATGCATCTACAGATTCAGCTCCGGTATTTAAGTCGTTTGCAAAAATAAACAATTGAGAAGCATCTGTAATTTGAGTTTGTCCGTAAGCAGCAGCTTTTAATTGCTCTCTTATTTCCGGATTTTCTACAATAACAACTTTATAAGGTTGTAATCCGTATGAAGAAGCACTCAATCTAACAGCTTCTTTTAAAGTGTTTAAATCAGCGGCACTTATTTTTTTGGCTGCATCAAATTTTTTAGTTGCATATCTCCAATTTAACTTGTCTAATAATGTACTCATAAATATTAATTTTCTTGGGTTCTGTATTTTTCTAATAATTTATTTAATAATTCTAATTCTTCAGTGCTTATATTCCCGGCAAACAAACGTTCGTGTGCATCTACCTTAGGGTCTAATTCTTTTAAAATATCCAATCCTTTTTGCGTGATCAAAACTTCAATTTTTCTTCGGTTGCCTTCACAAACCTTTCTTGTAACATAATCTTTCAACAATAATTTGTCTACTAATCGGGTTGTATTACTGGTTTTAGCCAGCATTCGTTCCTGAATCACACACATATTTGCAGGCTTTCCTTTTTGTCCTCTTAATATACGCAGTACATTATATTGTTCTCCGGATAAATCATACGGTTTCATCAACTCGCTGAAATGATCCTGAATTACGTTTTGCGTGTACATGATATTCAGAATAACTTTTTTCGCATTATCCATCTTAACTGTACTTTTTATAACCTCTTCAATTGTCATAGTCGTAAGTGTATAATTTGTATATACAAATGTAGAAGTTTTTAATAGTTGTATATACAAATGTCGTGTTAATTCTTTGTTAATAAAATTAACACTGATTTTATAGTTATACAAACCCTATATAATTAGTATAAAAGTAGTATAAAAGTAGTATAAAATTTTTGAATTAAAATACTTACGTTTGGATATTTAACTAAAGTTAGACTTATATAATTAAACCCGACAAGTTTTAAAAACCAGTCGGGTTTGATATATTATAACTGAAAAGCAAAAAATCTTAATGAGGCAGTTTGTCTTTTATTAAACCATAAACCCAGGTTCCAAAAATAGCACTTAGTAAAGTAACCACAATTACAGTAACTCCAGTACCAATTTGAGCAAATAAAGGTCCGGGACAAGCTCCGGTTATTGCCCAGCCGAAACCAAAAAGTAATCCGCCGTAAATTTGACCTTTACTGAAAACTTTAGCCTGAATTTCGATTTTTTCGCCCTGAATGGTTTTGATATTGAATTTTTTAATGATCTGAATCGAAATTATCCCTACAACAACAGCGCTTCCAATTACGCCATACATAAAGAAAGATTGCAATTGAAACATTTCCTGAATACGAAACCAGCTTATGATTTCGGCTTTTACGAATACAATTCCAAAAAAGATTCCAACCAAAAGATATTTCACGTTTGAGAAACCAGAATCTTTCAATTGACTTCCGTTGATTCCTTCAGTATCGGTATTTGTATTTTCTAAATTATTCATTTTTGAAATTTTAAAGTGAAAGAATATAAGGCAAAATCAAATTAGCCATAATAAAACCGCCAATCATAAAACAGATTGTCGCTACCAATGATGGCCATTGTAAATTCGAAATTCCCATAATTGCATGTCCGCTCGTGCATCCGCCGGCATAACGTGTTCCAAAACCAACGAGAAAACCACCAACAACAATCATAATAAAACCACGAAGTGTCAATAAACTTTCCCATGAAAAAAGTTCTTTTGGTAATAATCCGGAATGATCCGTGATTCCATAAGAAGCTAATTGTTCTGAAAGCTGCGGCGTAATTTCAACCGGATTTGGATTTGCCAAAAAATAAGCTGCGATAATTCCGCCAAGGAAAATTCCGAAAACGAAAAATAAATTCCAGCTTTCTTTTTTCCAATCGTATTTAAAGAAAGAAATATTTGCCGGAATACAAGCCGCGCAAATATGACGAAGCGAAGAACTAATCCCGAAAGATTTATTTCCGATAATCAACAAAATAGGAACTGTTAATCCAATTAAAGGTCCGGCAACGTACCAAGGCCAAGGTTCTCTCAAAATTTCTAATAGATTCATTTTTTTAGGTTCTGAGGTACAAAGGCTCAAAGGTTCAAAGGCTAAAAACCTTTGTCGCTTTGTACCTCTGTACCTTTGTTACTTATTTACTTTAATACTTTACTCTGACAAACAAAATCAGATTTTGGAATATTCGTTTTTGCAATCGCTCCAAAACCGCCGTCAATTTCGGTAAAATTTCTGAAACCACGAGCTTGTAAAATCGAAGCTGCAATCATACTGCGATATCCGCCGGCGCAATGCAGATAAAAATGCTCATTTGGGTTAATATCTTTCACCCAGTCATTAATATAAGCAAGCGGTTTACTGTAAGCATCATCGATATGTTCTGCTTCGTATTCCGTTTCTTTGCGAATATCGATTACTTTATCTTTTTCAATTTTAAATTCGCCTGCAAATTGCTCTGCCGAAATTCGGTTTACCGTATCAACTTCAAAACCTGCATTTTTCCAGGCTTCAAAACCCCCTTCAAGATGACCAATAATCGAATCAAAACCTACACGGCTTAAACGTGTTACGGTTTCTTCTTCAAGACCGGTTTCTGTAACCAATATAATTGGCTGTTTTACATCGGCAACTAAAGTTCCAACCCACGGCGCAAAATCTCCGTTGATGCCTATATTAATAGATTGCGGAATAAATCCTTTATAAAAATCGCCACTTTTTCTGGTATCTAAAATCAATGCCCCGGTTTCTTCGGCAACAGCCTCAAATTCGTCTACTTTAATAGCTTTCATTCCGTTATTTAAAACCGATTCGAAACTTTCGTAGCCGCCTTTATTCATCGCTACATTCATACTAAAATAAGCTGGCGGAGGCAATAATCCATCCGTAACTTCAGTAATAAATTCAGCTTCCGTCATATTGGCACGCAACGCATAATTAGTCGCTTTTTGATTTCCAATAGTAGAAACTGTTTCCTTACTCATATTTTTTCCGCACGCGCTTCCCGCACCATGCGCCGGATAAACGATAACGTCATCAGCAAGCGTCATGATTTTATCTCTTAAAGAATGATATAAAATTCCCGCCAATTGATCCTGAGTCATTCCGGCTGCTTTTTGGGCTAAATCCGGACGACCAACATCGCCTATAAACAAAGTATCTCCGGAAAAAATGGCATGATCTTTTCCGTTTTCGTCAATCAATAAATACGTTGTACTTTCCATAGTATGACCCGGAGTATGCAACGCTTTAATGGTAATTTTTCCAATTTTAAATTCCTGTCCGTCTTTGGCAGAAATGCAATCAAATTCGCAGGCAGCATTTGGTCCGTAAACAATTGGTGCCTGAGTTTCTTTGCTTAAATCAATGTGACCCGAAACGAAATCAGCGTGAAAATGCGTTTCAAAAATGTATTTTAATTTTACCTGATCGCGTTCTAAACGATCCAGATAAGGCTGAATTTCTCTTAACGGATCTATAATCGCAGCTTCTCCGTTTGAAGTTATATAATATGCACCTTGAGCAAGACATCCGGTGTAGATTTGTTCTATTTTCATGATATGAATTGAAAAATGATGGGTTACAAAGATAACTTTGTTTTTTATTAAAATAGGTGACTAATGTTACAGAAAATTGATTTTTGTGTAAAAAAAAAATTGACGTAATTTTACAACACTACGAAAAATCATCCATATGAACACAGAAGATTTGTTACATCAAATTGCTTTTATAAAAGAAATTGATAAAGTAAAATACATTCAGCGCAAAACCAAACTGTTTAATAGCGACCGAAACGAAAATGATGCAGAACACAGCTGGCATTTGGCTTTGATGGCAATTGTTTTAGCAGAACATTCAAATGAGCCAATTGATGTTTTAAAAGTCGTAAAAATGGTTTTGATACATGATATTGTAGAAATCGACGCCGGAGATACCTTTATATATGATACGCAAAAAAGTCACGATAATACTGATGAAGAACGATTGGCGGCAAATCGCATTTTTGGATTATTGCCTAAAAACCAAGCCAATGAATTGATTGTCATTTGGGAAGAATTTGAAGCAGGTGAAACCAACGAAGCAAAGTTTGCAAAATCTATGGACAGACTAGAACCGTTATTGCAAAATACGTCTAACGATGGAGGAACCTGGAAAGAATTTGGCGTGAATTATAATAAAGTGCACGAAAAAAAGAGCGTTATAAAAGAAGGTTCAAAAACAATATGGAATTATGCTGAAGGATTAATAAATGAAAGTTTAGAAAAAGGAATTTTGAAGAAGGAATAGTTTTGTAGGCATCATGTATAAATAACTTTTTTTTACCTTTAGAAAAGGAATTCTAATTACAAACTTTGGCGAAATTGTTGAAAAGTTTAACAAATATCAGGCGATAAACTTTTTTTATTGGTCGGAATTTCGGGTTTTAATGGGTAAATTTGTGGGACTTCATAAATAAAATACCACTATGGAAGAAATGCTTTTTTATGACCGAATGCAATTCGCCTTCACAATTACTTTTCACTATCTTTTTCCGCAACTTACAATGGGTCTTTCGCTGATCATTGTTTATTTTAAGTGGAAATACCTCAAAACTAAAGATGAACAATACAATCACGCCACGCATTTCTGGATGAAAATCTTCGCTCTCAATTTTGCGATGGGCGTTGTAACAGGAATCCCAATGGAGTTTCAGTTTGGAACCAATTGGGCAAAATTCTCTGAATTAACCGGTGGAATTATCGGTCAGACATTAGCGATGGAAGGCATGTTTTCTTTCTTCTTAGAATCTTCATTTTTGGGTATCTTTTTATTTGGAGAAAAAATCCTCGGGCATAAATGGCATTTTGTAACCGGATTATTAATCATGATTGGTTCGTGGGCAAGTGGTTATTTAATTATTGCCACACATTCCTGGATGCAGAATCCGGTTGGTTATGAAATTCTCGAAAACGGAAAATTTGTACTGACGAATTTCAAAGCTTTATTCTTAAATCCGTGGTTGTGGCCTTCGTATTTGCACAATCAGGCAGCATCTTTGGTTACGAGTTCATTTGTTGTAGCCGGAATTGGCGCTTTCTATATTTTGAGTCAGAAGAATGTTTCTTTCGGAAGACTATTTCTTAAAACAGGTGTGATTTTCGGATTGATTTCGAGCCTTATTGTCGCAGTTCCAACGGGAGATTTACTGGCAAAAAATGTCGTGAAATACCAACCCGTAACTTTTGCTGCAATGGAAGGAATTTTTCATACCGAAAAAGAAGGATCTGAAATTGTTTTAATTGGTCAGCCCGATGTAAAAGATAAAAAACTGGATAATAAAATCGCCGTTCCCAATATTTTGAGTTTCCTGACTTACGGAAGCTGGCATCAGGAAATTAAGGGATTAGATCAGTTTGAAGAAGATCTGCATCCCACTAATATTTCAGGATTGTATTATGCGTATCATATTATGGTAGGACTTGGAACGCTTTTTATTGGATTAATGGCTTTTGCACTTTTTCAATTAATAAGAGGGAAATTATTCGAAACAAAATGGATTTTATGGTCGCTCATGTTTATGATGCCGTTTCCGTATATTGCCAATACAACCGGTTGGTATACAGCAGAATTAGGAAGACAACCCTGGCTGGTTTATAATTTATTGCGAACTGCCGAAGGTGCATCGCCAACTGTTTCATCCGGAAATACCTTGTTTACTTTACTGGGTTTTATAGGATTGTATCTTTTGTTAGGAATGTTGTTTTTGCTTTTGGTTGGAAAAATTATCAATAAAGGACCTCGTCATGTGGAACTTTCAACAGAAAAAATATAAGTATGGAATTTTTTTGGTACGTCGTTTTAATGGGAATTCTGGCTGTTTATATTGTATTAGACGGCTATGATTTTGGAGCAGGAATTATTCATTTATTTTTTGCCAAAACCGAGAAAGATAAAAAAGCAATTACAAGCGCAATTGGTCCGTTTTGGGATGCCAATGAAGTTTGGATTATTGCTGCCGGAGGTGTTTTGTTTTTTGCTTTTCCAACGTTATATGCTTCTTCTTTCAGCGGATTTTATTTGCCTTTGATTATGATTTTATGGCTTTTGATTTTCCGTGCAATTGGTTTAGAAATGCGCGGGCAAGTACATCATCCAATGTGGGAAACGATTTGGGATAAAGCTTTTGGAATGGCGAGTTTACTTTTGGCGCTTTTCTTCGGAATTGCTTTGGGAAATATTGTTCGCGGTGTAAATCTTGGAATGGTAACGAATGGAGTTTCAACGCAGGAACCACATTTTTTCTTTCTGCCTTTATGGAATCCAACCTTTAGCCCGCAGGCAAATGAATTGGGAATTATCGATTGGTTTACTCTTTTTCTGGGAATTGTAAGCGTTGTGGCATTAACAATTCACGGCGCAAACTGGATTATTTTTAAAACCAATTCGTCATTGAATACACAGCTTAAAAATATTGTTTTTAAACTGAATATCGTTTTATTGGTTTTAGTTATTATTTCGCTGCAAATCTGGCATTTTATTGAACCGGAACCGTTTCATAATTTTGTCGAAAATCCTATTCTTTGGTTTTTTCCACTACTGACTTTTGTTGGTATTTTAGGATTATTCAAAGTGCGTTCGTACCAAAAAGATGGTTTAGGATTTCTGTTTTCGACCTTGTTTTTAGTTGGCGGATTTGCTTCAACAGCCGTTTCTATTTTTCCGAATGTTTTGCCTTCGACTAATAATGTAAATCCGTCATTAACGATTTATAATACCGCCGCCGGAGAATACGGTTTAAACGCCGGAATGAGTTGGTTTTTCATTGCTTTGTTTTTGGTTATTGTTTATTTTGTTATTCAATATCGTGTTTTTAGCGGGAAAATGGATGAGGTTGGGTATGGGGAACATTGATTTTTTTGTTTGCCACAAATTGCACAAATTTTCTCGAATTATACTTAATTCTTGCTAGTGTGGTTGCTTCGTTCCTCGCAATGACGTAGCGTGTGTTTAAAAAGAAATCTGCTCGATCTGCAGAATCTGCGAGAAACAGAAATCTATAAAATAAAACCTCCTTGTTATAGCTAAATAACTTAAAACTTCATGGAAGATCTAACCTTATTTATTGAAAATATTAACCAAAAAGTCGCCTTATTACCAGACGAAATGAATGTTTTATTGTCTGAGTTTAAAGTGCGAAAAGTAAAAAAAAGACAATTTATTGTACAGCCTGAGTTTGTAAACAAACACAGAACTTATGTGCTTGAAGGGGCTTTTCGCGCGTATGTGGTTGATGAAAAAGGTACTGAACACACGATTCAGTTTGCGATTGAAGACTGGTGGATTGCTGATTATAATAGTTATATATACCAAACTCCAGCGACGATGTTTATAGTTGCACTGGAAGATAGTATGATTTTACAGATAAATTATGAAGCCGAACAAAAACTGAAAGCTTCTACTCATAATCTTGAAAAGCTATTTCGTTTAATGGCTGAGAAATCTGCCGCATTTTATTCGCGTCGGATTATTGCGATGCTTACACAAAATGCAGAACAACGTTATAATGAATTTCTTGAGAAGTTTCCAAAAGTGGCGCAACGCCTGCCACAATACGCTCTTGCATCGTACCTTAATATGACTACAGAGTTTTTATCGAAAATACGTAATGAAAAAGTGAAGAAGAAAAGTTGAAGTAGTTCAACCTTTTTTCCTAAGATACTTCAACTTTTTAGCCTGACTTAATATCCAACTTTGCCTTATCAATTAATAAAATTTAATTAATAAAAAAAGATGGAAAATTTAGGAAAATTAAACGGTAAAGTTGCCTTAATAACTGGTGCATCAAAAGGTATTGGTGCAGGAATCGCAAAAGCATACGCAAATCAGGGCGCAACTGTGGTTGTAAATTACGCCAGCAGTAAAAATGATGCCGATAAAGTTGTTGCAGAAATTACAAGTAATGGTGGAAAAGCTATTGCAATACAAGGTAATGTTGAAAAAGCAGCTGATGTAAAACGTATTTTTGAAGAGATTGCCAAAACATTTGGCAAACTTGATATATTGGTTAACAACGCGGGTGTTTACAAATTTGCGGGTATTGACGATATTACAGAAGAATCTTTTCATAATATGTTCAACATTAATGTGTTGGGTAGCATATTAACGATTCAGCAAGCTGTGAAGATGTTTGGTGATAAAGGCGGAGCTATTATTAATACTGGTTCGATAGTATCAACACTTGATATGCCAACGGCATTGGTTTATACTCAAACAAAATATGCTGTTGATGCCATGACGCGTATTCTTGCCAAAGAACTTGGACCTAAAAAAATCCGTGTCAATTCTATTAATCCTGGTCTGATAGAAACCGAAGGATCTCACAGTTCGGGTGTTATGAATGGAGATGCAGAAAAATGGCATGTTTCAGAAACGCCGCTTGGTCGTGTAGGAAAACCCGAAGATATTGCAAATGTGGCTGTATTTCTTGCCTCTGATGATTCTTACTGGATTACTGGTGAAACAATTGCTGTTTCTGGCGGACAACGCTAATTAAACTTTTACCGATATAAAGGTTGCAAAATTCAATGATGGGAATTATTCCTGTCATTGAATTTTTGGCGTTTTAAAACAAAACCTCTTTTGTAATAATATAAAACCCCATTATCAAAACAAACCAGCCAAATATTGGTTTTAATTTAGTTCCGTCGATTTTTTTAGAAAGTTGGCTTCCTAATACCATTCCGAGAAGTGCCATTGTTGAAACGCCCAATAAAAATGGGTAATTGATTGGAGTTCCGATGTATAAATCGCCTGCAAAACCTATTGAAGAATTAATACTTATTATTAATAAAGAAGTTCCAACGGCTTGTTTCATGGGTAATTTGGCGAAAAACAGCAGCGCGGGAATAATTAGAAATCCTCCGCCGGCGCCAAGAAATCCGGTTATGATTCCGACAATGAAACCTATAAAACTCAATTGGATATAATTTGTTTCCTGACTTTTTATTTCAGGTTGGTTTTTGCGAATCATTGAAATCGCCGCCGTAATCATCAATACCGAAAAGATAATCATAATCAGGAAATCTTTGGAAACTGAATAAGAAGCAATTGAAAATAAAGTTGAGGCAATTTGTGGAAAAATAACTTCGCGAATAATCAAAATCGAAATCACTGACGGAATCGCAAAATACAATGCCGATTTCAGTTTTAGATTTCCCATTTTATAATGGTTGTAACTTCCAAACATGGCCGTTAATCCAACAATAAATAAAGAATAGGATGTGGCTTGCTCAGGATTTACTTTAAATAAATATACTAAAATAGGAATCGTAAGTATAGATCCGCCTCCGCCAATTAAGCCAAGCGAAATCCCGATAATAATTGAAGCAAAATATCCTAAATATTCCATTGCATTTGTTTTTAGGCAAAGGTGCTTCGATAATTAGAAAAGTACAGTAACATTTATCACATAAGACTGTGAAAAGTCAACATAAAAAAATATTTTACCATTTAGATATTAAGAAGGTTAAGTTTAGCTTTTTTAAAACTTACTTAATTAAGCAGTAAATCTTAATTAAACTTAATCTCTTAATGGTTAAAAAACAAAAACACTTCGTGTTAATTTGTAAAATTTGTGCTTAATAATTCAATCTGGTTTCGATTGAGTTTTACCAAACCGCGTTGTTCCATTTTTTTGAGTAATCTCGAAACAACTTCTCGTGAGGTATTTAATTCGGTTGCAATTTCCTGATGTGATAGTTTTACTTCGGTACAGCCACAAGCATCAGAATGTCTTTTTAAATAAAATTCTAAGCGTTCATCCATAGATCGAAATGCGATATTGTCGACAACTTCGAGTACTTCTTCAAAACGGCTTCGGTAGGTTTCGATTACAAACTCAAACCACGTTCTGTGTTCCATCATCCATTTATCCATCATTTGCAGTGGAATCATCATAACAGAAACATCTTCGACGACTTTTGCCATAATCTGGCTTTTTTCGCTTTTAGAAGTACAAATCATCGAAATGGCACAAGCTTGTCCGGGTTGTAAATAGTACATTAAAAACTCGCCGCCGTCTTCGCCTTCACGATAAATTTTGATTTTTCCTTTGGTAATTAAAACCGTGTTTTTAATGTATTGTCCGGTTCGCATTAAAATAGTTCCGGCTTCAAAATCCTGCAAGCTTCCGTTTTCTTCAATAGTAGAAATAAGTTCTTCGGAAAAATTAGGGAATATAGTTTGTAATGAATTTTGCATTAGTTTTTCTTAATTGGTCACATCGAGCGTTACGTTTTAATATAAAAATAATTTTCTGCCATTAAGACATTAAGTTCATTAAGCAGCAAATCTTAATTTTTCTTAATCTTTTAATGGTTAATTTTTAATCTTTTTAATCTTTTAATCTTTGGCAAAAAAAACAATCCATGATAAATAATTTTATCAAATTAAGATTAAAGCACATAATTTTATACAAAGATAGCAGATTGAAACGGTATTAATTGTCAGAAAACTATTTTTAAGATGTATTTTACTCAAATGAAAAAATCCTATTTTCGATCGATTTTATAGACTATATTTTTAAAAATAGTGAGTAAATTTGTATTTCACTGAGTATTATAGTTTCGCTAAAACGTTTTCTGAGAATAATAATCGAAATCGTATTTGGCACGTTTTTAATTAATAGAAACATTGTAAATTTACAAAAACACATTTATTATGAATTTATCACAAGAAGATTGGGTTAATCAGCTTGCTGCTGACGAGAATGCAGTTATACTGGACGTAAGAACTGAAGACGAATTTAATGACGGTTATATTGAAAATGCCGTAAATATTGATATCAATAAAGGTCAGGGTTTTATTTATGAAATCGAAGAACTTGATAAAAATAAAAACTATTATGTGTATTGCCGTTCTGGAGCCAGAAGTGCCAAAGCATGTCAGATTATGAATGAGTTAGGTATTAATAATGCCTACAACCTGCTTGGTGGAATCCTGGATTGGGAAGGTGAAACCGTAAATCCATAAAGATAAAAAAGAGGCAAAAAAAGCCTCTTTTTTCTTTTCAATGACTATTAATAACCAAACTATAAAATTACCAGATTATGAGTTTAATTCCTGAAGAATATCAGATTAAAACCCTTATAAACCAAGATACTTATCTTGTAAACGGAGAATTGAAAAAATGGACAGGTCAAACGACGCCCGTTTTTTCGACTATTTCTTCTACAGAAAAATATGCACCAACAGTATTAGGATCGATCCCGTTTATGGGAGAAAAAGAAGCTGCTGAAGTTGTTGAGGCTGCAAATGGAGCTTACAATAAAGGACAAGGCTTATGGCCAACGATGAAAGTTGCTGACCGAATTAAATGCATGGAAAATTTCGTGCGACAAATGAAGGAAACCCGCGAAGAAGTAGTAAAACTTTTGATGTGGGAAATTGGAAAAAACCTTGGCGATTCGCAAAAAGAATTTGACAGGACGGTAGAATATATTCAGGATACAATTGACAGTTATAAAGAATTAAACGGACGCAGTTCTTACTTTTCGAAAGTACAGGGTGTAAATGCCATGATTCGCCGCGGACCTCTTGGCGTTGTTTTATGTCTTGGACCTTACAATTATCCGCTTAATGAAACTTTCTCTTTATTGATTCCGGCTTTGATTATGGGTAACGCCGTAATTTTTAAACCGGCAAAACATGGTGTTTTATGTATTTCGCCATTATTGCATGCTTTTAGAAGCAGTTTTCCTAAAGGTGTTATTAATATTGTTTATGGCAGAGGCCGCGAAATTGCATCTCCGATTATGAAATCCGGAAAAATTGATGTTTTGGCATTAATCGGAAATAGTAAATCAGCGATTGCTTTGCAGGATCAGCATCCAAATAAAAACAGATTGCGTTTGATTTTAGGTTTAGAAGCTAAAAATCCGGCGATTGTTTTACCGGACGCTGATTTAGATTTGGCAATTCAGGAATGTATTGCAGGAAGTTTGTCTTTTAACGGACAACGTTGTACAGCCTTGAAAGTTTTATATGTTCATGAATCTATCGCAGAAGAATTTAACAGACGTTTTTCTCAAAAAGTAGACGAATTAGTTTTTGGAAATCCTTGGGATAAAGGTGCTTCGTTAACTCCACTTCCGGAAACGGATAAACCGGCTTATATTCAGGGATTAATTGACGATGCAACTTCGAAAGGAGCAAAAATCCTGAATGAAAAAGGCGGAAAACATACTGAAAATTATATTTTTCCGGCAGTTTTATTTCCTGTAAATAAAAATATGAGAGTATACCACGAAGAACAATTTGGACCCGTAGTGCCTATTATTTCTTTTAAACATATTGACGAACCTCTTGATGACATGGCCGAATCTAACTATGGTCAGCAAGTAAGTTTGTTTGGAAAAGATATTAAAACGTTGGCTCCACTAATTGATTCTTTGGTGAATTTAGTGTGTAGAGTAAACCTGAACAGTTCATGCCAAAGAGGACCTGATGCATTCCCGTTTACAGGTCGTAAAGATTCGGCTGTGGGAACATTAAGTATTCCGGATGCATTGCGTTCATTCTCCATTCGTACGTTTGTGGCTTCAAAAGATATTGCTTATAATAATGAAATTTTGCAGGAATTGCTAAACAGCAAAGAATCGAATTTTATTAATACCGATTATATTTTGTAGTTATCAAGGTTATATATTATTTGTAGATGCCGCCTTTTTCTTTTTAGAATTAGGCGGTTTTTTTTGAAAACTGCAAATGTTGTGAATCATTTTAATCATTTAATCTGTCGCATTAAAAAACTTTCGCATTTTCATGGTAATCAAAACAAAAATTTAAAAATTTGTTAGATAATTGTAACTTTAGTCAAAAAATTACAACTAATATTCATAACAACTCTTAAATCATCAAATCTTGAAACCACTTATGGAAAAATTTATACTCATTGTCTTTTTGTTTTTGGCACAAAATAATTTTGCGCAGGATCTTTATATGCCGCGAAATATTAAAGATGCTTACGCAAAAGGAACTCGTTCTATGGACGGGAAACCAGGAAAAAATTACTGGCAAAACCACGGAAAATATGATATCGCTTTAACGGTAAATGCTGATACAAAAGTAATTAACGGAACTGAAACTATTGTCTATGAAAACAATAGCAGCGATACTTTGAAAAACTTACCTATCAGGTTTGTAAATAATCTTCATAAACCATCTTCTCCAAGAAGCGGCACGGTTAGCGATGATTTTTTAAGTGACGGATTAACCATTACGGCTTTAAAAATTGGCGACGAAGTGTATAAAGAAGATGCCAGAAGCTGGGGAACGGTTGGAAATGTTAAGTTGAAAAAAGCAATTCTGCCACATTCAAAAATTACAATTAATATCGATTGGAATTATCCTTTATCGAAAGAGAGTGGAAGAGAAGGTCAAATTGATAATACGACTTTCTTTGCCGCATACAGTTATCCTCGTGTTACTGTTTTTGATGATTATAACAGATGGGACAGATTGCCTCACACAGATCGTCAGGAATTTTACAATGATTTTAATGATTATACGTATTCTGTAAAAGCACCTAAAAATTATGTGGTTTATGGAACCGGAGATTTATTAAATCCTGATGATGTTTTGCAGCCTGAATTTGCAGCACGTTTAAAAAAATCATACATAACAGATGAGATTTTGCATATTGCAAACGAACAGGAAATGAAAAGCGGCGCAGTTACGAAACAAAACGAATGGAATGTTTGGAAATTTGAGGCCAAACATATTTCGGATGTTTGTTTTGGTTTAAGTGATCATTATTTATGGGATGCGAGCAGCGTTGTTGTTGATAAAAAAACGAATCGTCGCGCGAGTGTTCAGGCGGCATATGATGTAAAAGGAACTGATTTTGTAAATTCAATCAAAAACAATCAGTATGCATTAGATTGGTTTTCGAATAACTGGCCGGGAATTCCGTATCCGTTTTCTAAAATGACAGCTTTTCAGGGTTTTGCAGATATGGAATATCCAATGATGTGTAACGATTCGCAAATGAATGATCCTGTTTTTGCACAATTAGTTCAGGATCATGAAGTAGCACATACGTATTTTCCTTTTTATATGGGAATCAACGAAACGCGTTATGCTTTTATGGATGAAGGCTGGGCAACGACTTTTGAATATTTAATTGGAATTGCAGAGCACGGCAAAGAAGCGGCAGATAAATTTTATAAAGAATTTAGAGTAGAAGGCTATATTAACGATGCATCAACAGAAGAAGATCAGCCTATTATCTCCATGTCTACACAGGTTTCAGGTCCCGGATATGGAAATAATTCATACGGAAAAGCGTCTCTTTCATACATCGCTTTAAAAGATTTGCTTGGAGATGATTTGTTTAAAAAGTCGCTTCATGCGTATATGGAAAACTGGAATGGGAAACACCCAATTCCGTGGGATTATTTTAATTCTATGAATACCGCTTCAGGAAAAAATTTGAATTGGTTTTTTAACAACTGGTTTTTTACCAACAATTATATTGATCTTTCCGTTAAAAAGGTAGAAAAGAATACTGTTACGATCGAAAATGTGGGAGGTTTTGCAATTCCGTTTGATGTAAATATTGTCTATGCTGATGATTCAAAAGAAACAATACACCAAACTCCGGCAATTTGGCAAACCAATCAAAAAGCAGCTTTAATTGCTCTAAAAACTAAGAAACAAGTAAAACAAATTACAGTTGACGGAGGTATCTTTATGGACGCAACACCAAAAAATAATGTCTTTTTAGTAAGATAATTACCTTAATTTATTTAATAAAAATCCTCTTTTTCAAGTGAAAAAGAGGATTTATTTGTTTTAAGATACTGATTATTAGTAACTTGAATGATTTTTTGTGTTAGAGTTGAAAAAATATTACGGAAAACCACAAAAAGTTACAAATTTAACAAGTATGTTTGCATCAAAATAAAGCCCCCATAGAATGAAAAATTATTTAATTATTGTTTTTTTATTGTTTACAATTTGCATTTATGCCCAAAATGATGCAAAAGCAAAATTTCAAAAGAATAAATATGAATTAGCTGTTTCCTGTTACAAAAAATCAGATTTTAAAAATGCACTCGATTTGTTTTCTGTAGCGTCTAAAATTAGACCTGAAAATGAGATAGGTCAGGAATCAAGTAAAAAAGTAGATACCCTGAAAGCTATTTTAAGAAAAGAAATAATGCAGAAAGCTTTGGGAATTTGGAGAATGAAAGGTGATAAACCGGTTTGGGCCGTAAAAACAGAAGCTGATTCTAAAAATAAAGAAGTAGAAGAATTCATTGAAATATCTGAAAACAAAATTATTTTTTATGAGCAGGACAAAAAAACGTTAGTTAAAAAAAATATTAAAACAGAAGATTTAGTTTACTTTAACAGAGACAAATCAGATTCTTTATTCTCGGCCATTATCTTATCTGACGGGACAATCTGGAATTGTACTGTTGATAAAAACTCCAGTATATTGCACGTAATAAACATTGCGAAACAAACAGAAAAAGGTGTCGAAAAAATTGAAAATGAAAATCCGGAATTTTTCTATATGAAAGTATAATTACTAACGATTATGTCAGGAGAAAAAGATTTACAGCAATTACTAAAAAGCATGAAACCTGAACTCAATTCAGGTGATTATGTTTTTTGTAAAATAGAAAAACAGGAGCAAATAGATTTAGATCATATTGTAATGTTCTTTAAAGAAAAAGAAGCCATTACATTAATTCTTAAAAAAGAAATTGCAGATAAATTAAGTCTTGAATATTCAGTTGTAATGTCCTGGATAACATTAACGGTTCATTCATCATTAGAAGCAGTTGGTTTAACGGCAGCGTTTTCAAAAGCACTTTCGCAAAACGGAATTAGCTGTAATGTGGTCGCTGCGTTTTATCACGATCATATTTTTGTAAATAAAAAAGATGCAGAACGAGCTTTGGAAATTCTGAATTCGTTTTCTAAATAAATACTATTTTTGCCACAGATTTTACAGATTCAAAAGATTAATTCTCTGAATATGTAAATCTGTGGCATTTTTATTTTGTTACTATTAGAGAAATTTAAACCCAAGTGTAACAGTAGAAATTCCGGTTTTTAATTCTCTGCCTGAAGCATCAAGATCTGACAAACCGGCCAGATAACGATAATCTAATGTAAGTTTCCATAAATCGACACCAACGCCGCCAAGAATACTGCTGTTATCCTGTTCAAAAGCAATTAAATTAATATCATTACTGGCTTTTATATCAGAGTAATGTTTCCAGTTATAACCAACAAAAATGCGGAGATTTCCTAATTTACCAAATGGGAGTATTTTATAACCGGCAATTAATGTAGCGTCTGTTCCTGCTAATTCATATTCAGTTTCGCCAACTATTCCCGTTTGTGAAACAGTAAATTTATTTTTTGCGTAACCAAATTCGGCCTGACCGTAAAAAAGCAATAAATTAACTCTTGCAAATCCTGCAAAACCAATATCAGTTCCTGAACTTTTAGAACTAAAATCATCGCTTATGGGCGAAGTAATATTGGCCGAAAATTGTGGTCCAAATTGTATCAATTGTGCAAAACCGTTTACACTAATACATAATAATGCAGTTACAATAAATTTTTTCATATTGGATATTTTCGTTTTTAGATACTATAAAAATAATTATTATTAATCGAAATAGAGAGATTTATCTTATTTATTTTTAGTATCTGTTTGATAGTTAATATAATGTGTTTTCTTTTTGCCTCAATTTGAATAGCTGTGTAAATTGGTTTAAATTTGAATGGAAAAGAATTAAACCATGATTATTAAAGAAATTGAGGCTTCTCAAACCTGGCAAATCAGGAACGAAGTAATGTGGCCGGATCAGCCTTTTGAATTTGTGCAGCTTAAAGAAGATGATTTAGGAATGCATTTTGGAGTTTTTATTCAGGAAAAATTAGTCTCCATAGTTTCCTGTTTTTTTGTTGATCAGGAAATGCAGTTTAGAAAGCTGGCAACATTAGAAGATTTTCAGGGACAAGGAATTGCATCTGAGCTTTTAAAGTATATTTTAAAATTAGCAAAAGATAAAAAAGCAAAGAAAGTCTGGTGTAATGCCCGAACAAATAAAAAGTCGTTTTATGAGAAATTTGGAATGAAAGATACGCACAAAACTTTTATAAAAGCGGAACAGGAATTTACTATAATGGAAATTTTAATATAAAAAAAGAGCAGGAATTATCAAATAAAATATACAGCCTCAAATATTTACGATTTTTACTCATTTTGAGCTAATACGTTTTGAATACTGTAGCAATGTTGTTTAAATGTTAAGCTAAAATATTGTTTTTGTATAAAATAGATGTTTTTATTGTGAAATAAAAAGCAGAAATAAAAAGAAAACGTTTTCGTATATTATATGTTGTTAAGACTTTCTTATTTTATTTTTTTTATTCCGATCTTTTATTACTTTCGCACTCAAATGAGAAAGTTAGTAGTATTTTTAACATTTATGAATTTCCTTCTGTTAGGCGGAGGGCAATATCTTAATGCCGAAACACACCTAAATTCTCACCACAATCTTGAGAAAAGACATCGCGTAAAATTCACCAATAATGATCAGGGCAGTTCGATAATCGAAGATGCTGATGTAGATTTGGATGAAGAATATCTTGGAAGCGATGATCTTAAAGATTTTTCGACTAAGTTTCTTGCAACAAACTATAGTTTATTAAATGATTTATATTTGACAATCTCACGTCAAAGCGTTGCAAACTCATATAGTCTTTTTGAAATTTTAGGACCATCTTGTGGTCAGTCAAATCCTATCTACATTACTCAGAGAGTTTTAAGAATTTGATTCTATTTATACATCGGTTACCAAAAGCGTGATCATGGATAAATATGGATGGTAATTTTTAGAAGTACTTCCTAATTACAACAAAATCACGTTATTCTGGCGACTGATGACTTACATCTAAGGGATTCTTATGTCCCTAATTTAATCGCTTAATTTCCAATTAAATACCAATGAAAAGAATTATCGTGTTAACGGGCATGCTTGCCGTGTTGTGCCTTACCAGTTGTACATCAAAAAAAGAAGAAAAAGAAGAAGAAGAAAAATTTACAGTTACCAATCCTGTAAAAATCGATACTTCGTTTACTAAAGAGTATGTTTCTCAAATTAAATCTGTTCGAAACATCGAAATCCGTGCCCAGGAAAAAGGGTTTTTACAAGACATCTATGTTGATGAAGGTCAGTTTGTTAAAAAAGGACAGCTTTTGTTTAAAATTATGCCAAACATGTATCAGGCAGAATTGTTAAAAGCTCAGGCTGAACAAAAATCAACAGAAATTGAAGTACAAAATGCCAAATTATTAGCAGATAAAAATATCGTTTCTAAAAACGAATTAAGTGTAGCTCAGGCAAAATTACAATCAGCAAAAGCTGAAGTTGCTTTGGCAAAACTTCATTTATCATTTACCGAAATCAGAGCTCCGTTTGACGGAACAATTGATAGAATTCCATTAAAATTAGGAAGTCTTATTGACGAAGGTGAATTGCTGACAAGCCTTTCAGACAACAGTCAAATGTTTGCTTATTTTAATGTTTCTGAGCCGGAATATCTTCAATATCAAACTGATATTAAAGATCGCGCAGGAAATAATGTGAATTTGCTTTTGGCAAATGGCGAACTTTTCAAATACAAAGGAAACGTTGAAGTTATAGAAAGTGAATTTGATAATGAAACAGGAAATATCGCTTTCAGAGCAAGATTCCCTAATTCAGGAAAGTTACTTAGAAACGGAGAAACAGGAAAAGTTCAAATGCTAGTTCCGCTTAAAAATGCCATTGTAATTCCGCAAAAAGCGACTTACGAAATTCAGGACAAAAAATATGTTTTTGTTGTGGATAAAAGCAATCATGTAACTTCTAAAGAAATCACGATTACAGGCGAAATTCCAGATTTGTACGTTGTAAGCACCGGACTTACTGAAAATGATAAAATCTTACTTGAAGGAGTTCAGAAAGTAAAAGAAAATGACAAGATTAAATATGAATTCCTGGCTCCGCAAACGGTAATCAATCATTTACGCGTAAAAGCAGAATAGATTTTTAAGTTGTTTCAAGTTTTAAGTTTCAAGTTTCAAGTTGCGCACTGAACCTGAAACGTGAAACTTAAAACTTGGAACACTTTTAAATTCCAGTTTGTTTTAATCATTAAAAAAATATAAAAATGTTTAATAAATTTATTCAAAGACCTGTACTGTCGATAGTAATATCGCTTATAATTGTCTTTTTAGGGGTATTGTCGGTGATGAATTTACCAATTACCCAGTTCCCTTCCATTTCTCCTCCAATGGTAAACGTTACGGCGGATTATCCTGGATCGAATGGTGAATTGATGATCAAATCGGTTGTTATTCCTTTAGAACGAGCCTTAAATGGAGTTCCGGGAATGAAATATATGACTTCTGATGCCGGAAATGATGGTGAAGCAAGTATTCAGGTTGTATTTAATTTAGGTACAGATCCTAATCAGGCTGCAATTAACGTTCAAAACCGTGTGGCTTCGGTAACTAATAAATTACCTCCGTTGGTAGTTAGAGAAGGTGTTAAGATTACCCGTGAGGTTCCGAGTATGTTGATGTATGTGAATCTTTACAGTACGGATAAAAATACGGACATGAAGTTCTTATATAACTATGCAGATATCAACGTTTTATCAGAATTAAAAAGGGTAAATGGTGTGGGATCAGGAGATATCTTGGGAACACGTGAATATGCAATGCGTATCTGGTTAAAACCTGATCGTATGCTGGCGTATAAAATTTCTGCCGATGAGGTAATGGAAGCATTATCTAGTCAGAGTTTGGAAGCTTCTCCTGGTAAAACAGGGGAAAGCTCAGGGAAACGTTCTCAGGCTTTTGAGTATGTATTAAAATATTCAGGACGTTTTACAACTAAAGAACAATACGAAAATATCGTCGTAAGATCAAGCAGTAACGGAGAATTGTTGCGTTTGAAAGATATTGCCAAAGTAGAATTTGGAAGTTCGATGTATGATATTTATTCTAATTTGAATGGAAAACCATCTGCGGCGATTGTATTAAAACAATCTTTTGGATCTAATGCAAATCAGGTTATTGAAGATGTTAAAGCGAAATTGGAAAAAATCAAGCAAAAATTTCCAAAAGGAATGGATTATGAAATTTCGTATGACGTTTCTAAATTCCTTGATGCTTCTATCGAAAAAGTAATTCATACTTTGATCGAGGCATTTATTTTGGTTGGTTTGGTTGTATTTCTTTTCTTAGGAGACTGGCGATCTACGGTTATTCCGGCAATTGCGGTTCCGGTTTCGTTGGTTGGAACTTTTGTGTTCATGACATTCTTTGATATTTCATTGAACTTAATTACGCTATTTGCTTTAGTATTAGCGATTGGGGTCGTCGTCGATGATGCAATTGTAGTTATCGAAGCCGTTCACGCCAAGATGGAAGAAGAACATCTTTCTCCATTTAAAGCAACTAAAAAAGCAATGCACGAGATTGCAGGAGCAATTGTTGCGATTACATTCTTAATGGCGGCGGTATTTATTCCGGTTGCTTTTATGTCTGGTCCGGTGGGGGTTTTCTACAGACAGTTCTCGATTACGATGGCAACAGCGATTATCCTTTCTGGTATTGTGGCTTTGACTTTAACGCCGGCACTTTGTGCGATGATGTTAAAAAATAATCATGGTACGCCTAAAAAGAGAACGCCAATAAATAGATTTATCGACGGTTTTAATAACAAGTTTAACCTTGCACAAGGTAAATACCAAAATGTACTAGGTAAAATTGTAAACAGACGAGGGGTTACTATTATTGCTCTTTTAGGATTTTGCGCAGGAACATGGTTAATCAGCAGCACAGTTCCTTCAGGATTTATTCCGAATGAGGATCAGGGAATGTTTTATGCCATTATTCAAACACCTCCGGGTTCATCATTAGAAAGAACAAATAATATTGCAGAACAATTGCAAAAAATTGCGGAAACAATTGACGGTGTAAAATCAGTTTCTTCATTGGCAGGTTATGAAATTTTGACGGAAGGTACAGGATCTAATGCCGGTACCTGTTTGATCAACTTAAAAGACTGGAACGACCGTAAAGAATCTGTACAGGAGATTATGATTGAACTGGAAGAGAAATCGAAAGATATTCCGGGTGCTAATATCGAGTTTTTCCAACCGCCGGCGGTTCCGGGATATGGAGCAGCGGGAGGATTTGAGCTTCGTTTACTGGATAAAACCGGTTCCAGCGATTTCAAAAAACTGGAAGCTGTTAATAAAGACTTTGTTGAAGAATTGAATAAACGTCCGGAATTGGCGAACGTATTTAGTTTCTTTAGTGCGAGTTTCCCTCAATATATGATGAAAGTCGATAATGATTTGGCACAGCAAAAAGGCGTTTCTATCGAAAATGCGATGAACACTTTGTCAACTCTTGTGGGTAGTAACTACGAAATCAGTTTTATTAAATACGGTATTAACTATAAAGTAATCGTTCAGGCAGCGCCGGAATATCGTGCACAGCCGGATGATATCTTAAAGTTGTATGTAAAAAATGATCGTGATGAAATGGTGCCTTTTTCTGCTTTTATGAAGTTAGAAAAAGTATACGGTCTTTCAGAAATTACGAGACATAATATGTATACTTCTACTGAAATTAGTGGTGGTGCTGCACCGGGATATAGTTCAGGAACAGCTATTAAAGTAATTCAGGATGTTGCAGCAAAAAAATTACCAAGAGGTTATGATATTGATTGGGCGGGTATTTCTGCCGATGAGGTTGCTCAGGGTAATCAGGCAATTTGGGTATTCCTGATTTGTTTAGGATTTGTTTACTTAGTTTTAGCAGCACAATATGAAAGTTTTATTCTGCCATTATCAGTAATTCTTTCTTTACCGGCAGGTATTTTCGGAGCTTTCCTTCTGTTAAAAGTAACTGGATTAGAGAATAACATTTATGCTCAGGTTGCGATGGTAATGCTTATTGGTTTACTGGGTAAAAATGCCGTGTTAATTGTCGAGTTTGCTATTCAAAGGCACGCTGCTGGTAAAACAGTTCTTGAAGGCGCAATGGAAGGAGCGAAAGCGAGGTTCCGTCCTATTTTGATGACTTCATTTGCTTTTATTGCCGGTTTATTACCACTTGCTTTTGCTACCGGTCCGGGTAAAATTGGTAACAGAACTATTGGTACTGCCGCCGCGGGAGGTATGCTTATCGGAACTATTTGTGGTGTATTTGTGATTCCGGGATTGTATTACATTTTTGGAAGAATTGCAGAGAAACACAAGTTGGTAAAACATGAAGAAGAGAATCCATTAACAGAAGAAATTGACAACAATCATGTATAAATTTAAAACATATCAATATGGTGTTGCTGTGGGACTTTGCCTTGCTGTTGCAAGCTGCAAAGCTCCACAGGCGGCAACGCCCGAAACACCAAGTAAACCGGTTCCAGAGGCTTTTGCAACTAGCAAAGACACAACGAATATGGCAGCTATTCCGTGGCATGATTTCTTTAAAGATCAAAACCTTGTAAATTTAATTGACTTAGCCCTGAAAAATAATCAGGAGTTGCTAATGACTTTACAGGAAATTGAAATTGCAAAAAATGATGTGCGCGTTAGAAAAGGACTTTTATTACCAACTGTTGGTGTTAGAGCCGGAGCGGGTGTAGAGAAAGTAGGACGTTACACAAGCCAGGGTGCGGGTGATGCTACGACAGAAATTATGCCGGGCAAAGAAACGCCGGATCCGCTTGGAGATTTTTCGGTTGCTGCTTATGCAAATTGGGAAGTTGATATCTGGAAAAAATTACGCAATTCTAAAAAAGCGGCATTAACCAGATACTTAGCTACGGTTGAAGGTAAAAACTTTGTAGTAACAAGTTTGATTTCTGAAATTGCAAATTCATATTATGAATTATTAGCTTTAGACAGTCAGCTTGATATTGTAAAACAAAATATTGAATTGCAATCGAATGCTTTGGAAATTGTAAAAGTTCAAAAGCAGGCTGCGAGAGCAACAGAATTGGCTGTTCAGAAATTTCAGGCGGAGGTTTTAACTTCTAAAAGTTTAGAATTTGACATTCGTCAGAAAATTAAAGAAGCCGAAAATAAAATTAATTTCCTTGTTGGTCAATATCCACAGGAAATTAAAAGAGACAGAAACAATTTCCTTGCTTTGTTGCCTTCAACGGTTCAATCAGGAATTCCGTCTCAATTATTACTGAATCGTCCTGATGTTAAACAAGCCGAATTGGAGCTTACAGCTGCAAAACTGGATGTAAAAGTGGCTCGTGCAGAGTTTTATCCATCTTTGGATATTTCTGCTGCGGTTGGCTTTAATGCTTTCAATCCATCGTATTTGTTTACACTTCCGGAATCATTATTGTATTCATTAGCCGGAGATATTGCTGCGCCATTAATTAACAGAAATGCGATTAAAGCAGAGTTTAACAGTGCTAATGCAAGACAGCTTCAGGCGTTGTACAATTATGATAAAACGATTTTGAATGCTTATATCGAAGTTTCGAATCAGCTTTCTAAAATTGATAATTTAGGAAAAAGCTACGATCTGAAATCACAGCAAGTTGATGCCTTAAACACATCGATTGATGTTTCTAACGATTTGTTTAAATCAGCGAGAGTCGATTATTTTGAGGTATTGATGACACAAAGAGATGCTTTAGAAGCGAAACTTGAATTAATAGATACTAAAAGAGATCAATTAACTGCTGCAGTCAATGTTTATAAAGAATTAGGCGGCGGCTGGAAATAATATTGCCTTGTTAATTTGTAGATAAAAGCCTTTTGGGAGAAATCCTGAAAGGCTTTTTATTAGAATATACTTTTTATTAAAGTATAAAAGAGAAGGGTTTTGAGATTTAACATTCAAAACCCTTTTTAGTTTTTTAAAAATCTACACCTACTATGATTCCTTCTCATTATTGATTTCAGCTTCTTCACCTTCCGGAACATAATTTAATTCTTCTTCAATTTTTTTACGGTCTTTTTTATTCTGTTTTATCAAAATATAAACCAATAAAACAACAGCAATAAAAACTGCAACTATAATAAGCCAATTGATTTCCATAAAATTGCCATTTAAGTTTATATAAATTTCTAAATTTTATCCTTGTTTCTTCTTCGTTTATTTTGATAAAAACTCACCATACCATTGACCGGATTGTTTAATGGTTCTTTTTTGTGTATCAAAATCAACGTGAATTAATCCAAACCTTGCATTGTAACCTTCTGCCCATTCAAAATTATCAGTAAGACTCCATACAAAATAACCATCAACATTAAAACCGTCGTGTTTGGCTTTTAATATTTGTTCTAAATGATCTTGTATATAATGTGTACGTTTAATATCGTAAACCTTACCGTTTGTCACTTTATCAGGGAAAGCGGCACCGTTTTCGGTTATAATGATTTTTTTAATGTTTTTATATGCATTAAACCTTTTTAAAACGTGGTATAGGGCAGGAGGATAAACTTCCCATCCCATTTCGGTTGTAATGGCATTTCTTTTTTCAGCACTAACTAATTCGGCACCAACATACGGAATCAATATTGACGATTTTACAATTTCGCGCGTGTAACATTGTAATCCGATAAAATCAAAATCAAACGCAAGATTGTTTACATCATCTTTTAGAATATAACTGTTAAGCTTTTTAAGCACGGGTAGATCTTCCTGCGGATAACCTAGTCCTAAAATAGGTTCTATAAAAGTTCTGTTTAGTAAAGTGTCGACTCTTTTTGCAGCTTGAATATCAGCCGGTTTATCAGAGAAAGGTTCAATATGCGTACACGAAAAAGTGGTACCAATATTAGCATCAGCAACTTTATCTCTCAAAATTTTTGCACCCGCAACAGTTGCTAATGTAACATGATGCATGGCTTTTATAAAATTGGTAATTCCTTTTTTTCCCGGAGCATGAATACCCAGAAAATATCCGGCACCCGTAAAAACAGAAGGTTCGTTAATAACCATCCAGTTTTTAACCCTGTCGCCAAAGTGTTTTGCGCAGACTTCTGTATAATCTGAAAACCACGAAACACATTCTCTATTGGTCCATCCGCCTTTTAATTCAAGGGCGTGTGGTAAATCCCAATGATAAAGTGTAACCCAGGGTTCTATTCCGCATTCTATTAAAAAATCAATGATTTTATTGTAGTAGTCGATTCCTGCCTGATTTACAGGATGAATTCCTGTAGGCATAATTCGCGGCCAACTAATAGAAAATCTAAAATTGGGAATATTTAATTGCCTTACCAGCTCAATATCGTCTTTATAGGTGTTATAAAAATCGCAGGCATTAATAGCGTGATGACCATTTTTTATCTTGCCTTTTTGAGAAGTAAAAACATCCCAGATCGAAGCACCTTTCCCTTCGGCATCATGTGCTCCTTCAATTTGGAAAGCGGCTGTAGAGACTCCCCACAAGAAATCCTCCCCAAATTGTTCTTTATTTAGTAGTGAATTGTCAATTTTATTCATTTAAGTAATTCTTTCCTTTATTTCTGGTTATTAATGAAGGAAAGTAGATTGCATAGCTTTTAAAAAAAGCCATTCTTTAAATGAAGTGAGGAATGTCAGGTTGAAGAATTTCATGGTATTTAGTTTTAATCAAATTAATAAAAAACATATAAATTGATCGTAATCTAAAGGTTATGAAATAGTTAACTGTTGTTTTTGGTTAAAAATCAATGTTTTAAATAAAAATTAACAAATGCCTGTTTAGCAGGTTATTTTTAGACGATTATGCAACGATTTTAGTTAAAATTATCTAAAAATACAAATTATGTAAGAAAATGGAAAAATTATGGAACAGACTTCAGCCTCTTTGAAAGTAATTTAGCACTACAGAAATAAAAAATTATAATTAAAATTTAACAAAAATCAAATCATGAAAAATTTAAAAAGAATATTATTCGTAGTAGCATTAGGGTTAGGTATTTTCGCTACATCTTGTAGCAATGACGATAACGATGGAGAAACAATTGTTCCAATTGAAGGAAAATATAACCTTAGTAAACAAGGTGTAATTGTAAACGGTGTAGAACAATTGGTTGATGCTCCGGCAAATCAAGCAGGTTGTCCTGGAGATTATTTAGATTTAAGAGTAAGTAATGCAGCAGTTTTAGGTGATTATCAAGGAACTACTTGTTCTTTAACTGAAACTACAGGAACTTACGCAAGATCTCATAATGATTTAACGATTACTGTTAACGGTGTTGGTACAACATCTGACATTATGAATTTAACTAATAAAGAGTTAAAATTAAAAGATAAAGCTACTGGTGTTATCACAGTATATACAAGATAATTTATTTTTTGAATTAAGAAATCCTGACTTCAATGAAGTCAGGATTAAAACGGAAACGACTTTTGAAGTTGTTTCCGTTTTTTTTATGATTTATATTTATACTACGGGAATATAAATATCAAAAGTGGCACCTTTATTACTTTCACCTTTGGCAGTGATGTAACCATTGTGGTTTTCTACAATTTTTTTTACGATGGCAAGACCAATTCCTGTTCCGTTGTATTGCTCTCTGCCGTGTAATCGTTGAAATACTTCAAATATTTTGGTATTGTATTCCTGATCAAAACCAATTCCGTTATCCGAAATACTAATATGACAATAACCTCCTTCGGTTAAAAAATTATCATCTGAACTTTTTACGGGATGAATTTCGCTTTTAATTTTTATGACCGGAGTAATATCCTGTTTAGAAAATTTAAGTGAATTGCTTACTAAATTATATATTAATTGCCTGAATTGAAATGGTATAATACTAATCTCGCAAGGTTCTCCGCTTTCTATAACAGCATGTTTTTGTTCGAGTTCTTCTTTTAAATCTTCTTTTACCTCATTGATAATTTCAGAAATGTCCTTTTTTTCAAAGACTCTTTCCTGCGTATTTGTTCTGGAGTAAGAAAGTAAATCGTTAATAAGCGTTTGCATTCTTTTGGCAGCATTTTGCATTCTCTGAAACTTATCTTTTCCAACATCAGATAAATTTTCAGATTCTCTTTCCATAATCTGCGAGGCAAATGTTTGAATTTTTCTAAGCGGTTCCTGCAAATCGTGACTTGAGATATAGGTAAAAGACTGAAGTTCTTTATTCATTTTCTCAAGTTCCATATTATTGTGTTCCAATTCTTTGGTTCTTGCGGTAACTTGTTTTTCCAATTCATTTGTAAACGCTTTTTCAGTTTGAATATCTGTAAAAGCGCCCACCCATTTTATAATTTTATTTTCTTCATTAAAAACAGGTTCGCCAATAACGGCATGCCAGCGGTAATTTCCGTCTTTGCTTCTCACTCGTACATCGCATCTGTACACTTCTCCCGTTGCTAAACTGTTTGCCCAGATTTTTGCATTTTCTTCATAATCAGCCGGATGAATCATAGCGCGCCATTCAGCCTCTCCATTAGGGTGAATGCCTGTGTATTCAAACCATTTTCCTGATGCAAATAAAGAATTTCCGTTTTCGTCAGTTTCCCAGATTAGCTGCGGAATACTTTCTGTTAATGAACGAAATCTTTTTTCACTTTCTTCTATTTTTTTTCTGGCGAGAACTTTTTCGGTTACGTCAATTATAGTGATTTTAATACCGGAAATGGCATTGTCTTTTTCCAGTAATGGCGCATATTCAAAATCAATATACATTTCGTGTCCACCATTTTTTCCGTCAATAAAAATCAACGATTCAGATTCTGAGTGTACTTTTCCTGTAGTATAAACTTCGTTTAATAAATGTGCATATTTTTGCTGTTTGAGTTCCGGAAATATGTCGAATATTTTTTTGTCCTGAACATCACTTTCATTTTTCTTCCAGATATTTTTTAATAAGACAACATTGGCCATTTCAACAACCATCTCGTTTCCTTTCAATATTGCTTTTGGCACCGGAGACTGCATCACAAGATTACGGAATCTTTTTTCGCTGTCTTCAAGCTCTTGCTGATGTTTTTTGTCGAGAGTTGTATCTCTGGTCGTTCCTATTAATTTTTCGGGATTATTGTTTTCATCATAAAAAACTTTTCCCTTGCTTTCCATCCAGTGTACTGATTTGTCAAGCCAAATCATTCGCGCTTCATAATTGAGATACCCTGTTTCAAAAGCATTTTTAAGCGCTTTGGTTCTCAAATGCATATCATCAGGATGCACATGTTTAAGTAATTGTTCGTGGGTTAATTGCTCATTTGTTTTATAACCGCCAATAATTTCAAGATATCTTTGAGAATAAATAGCATCTTTTGTTTTGAGGTTTAGCTCCCAGGTTCCAAGTTCGCTCGCATCTACAACAATGTTAAGTCGTTCTTCGTTTTGTTCTGTTCTTTTTCTGGACTCTACTTTTTCGGTAACTTCAGTTGCGGTAACTATAATGCCAGTAATGTTTCCGTCTTCTTCTTTTAAAGGATGATATAAGAAATCGAAATATAAAGTCTCCAGTTTTCCAAATTTGTTAATAGGTATCGGAACTTCATTTCCATGATATGGAATACCTGTTTCTAAAACACCGTTTAATAAAGTACTTACAGCATCTTTAACTTCCGGTAAAGAATCAAATAATGGTTTGCCTACAAAGGTATCTTCTTCTCTGCCCACTAATTTCAAATAGGCTTCATTGGCCATTTCAACCATAAGGTTTGGTCCGCGCAAAATTGTAATTCCAACCGGAGCTTGTTTTACAGTATTAC
Organism: Flavobacterium sp. N1736; assembly: GCF_025947065.1. Taxonomy (NCBI): domain Bacteria; kingdom Pseudomonadati; phylum Bacteroidota; class Flavobacteriia; order Flavobacteriales; family Flavobacteriaceae; genus Flavobacterium; species Flavobacterium sp. N1736. Next base: position 2,534,476 of record NZ_CP109994.1, on the reverse strand, counting down.
GGAATCGTTTGTCGCTTTCTTCTATTTTTTTCTTTGCAAGATTTAAATCCGTAAGATCAACTCCGGTATTCATTACACCATAAATATTGCCATTTATATCGTAAAGCGGCGTTAAGCTGTAATTAAAATAATAGGTATGGAGCTTTCCATTTACCGTTAAGTCAAGCGGTGTATTTTGGGTATGAAAAGACTTTCCGGTTTCGAGAACTGTATTAATCTGTTCAAAAACAAGCTGATTATCAAGTTCCGGCAATACATCTTTAAATGATTTGCCTATCACATCATTTCCTTTTCCCCAAATATTGATAATCGATTCATTGGCAAGTTCTACACGCATTTCTTTGCCAACATACACGGCAATCGGAAAAGGCGCATTTTCTACCAGCGCTCGCACTTTATGTTCACTTTCTTCTACTTTTGCTCTTGATAATACTTGCGATGTTACTTCAATTGCAATTGCAACAACACCGGAAATACTGCCATCAGATTCGCGTAAAGCTTCATAAACAAAATTAATATAAGTGTCTTCTATTTGTCCATTTCTGAGAAGTTTAACAGGCTCTTCATTGGCAACAAATTTTTCACCGGTTTGGTAAACATTATCCAGTAAACTTTCCAGATGCTGATTTTTTGTTTGTGGCAATGCCTCAAAAATGGGTTTGTCAATGACATTTTCACTTGTAGTTCCCCACAACTGAATCATTTGTTCATTTGCAATTTCAACAATATGTTTTTCACCTCTAAAAACGCACATCGCAACAGGCGCCTGCATGATATTATTTCTAAATCTGGTATTGCTTTGTATTAATGCTTCGGCCGTTTTTTTCTTTTCTGTAGTTTCAATTACGGTAACCAAAACGCCGCCAACTTCTCCATTTTCTATTTTAATTGGACTGTATGAAAAGTCAAAATAACATTCTTCTACAAAACCATTTCGGTTTAAAGGCACCATAAAATCCGGAAAACTAACTGGTTTTCCTTTCATTACATCACCAAACATTGGTCCTATAGTATCCCAAATTTCAGAAAAAGTTTCTTTAGAACTAATTCCTAAAGCCTGAGGGTGTTTATTTAAACCCAAAATAGGTCTAAAGCTGTCATTGTATAATTGTGTATATTCAGTTCCCCAGGCAATGTACATGCCAAAAGGGTTATTGAGCACTACTGCCAGCATGGTGCAAAGGCTTTGCGGCCAGGTCGCAGGATCTCCCAAAGGTGTTTTACTCCAATCTTTAGATCGCATGAGTTGCCCCATTTCTTCACCACCTTGTAGAAAATACAGATCTTTATTTGTAATGCCCATTCAAATAAATATTAGGGTTGCAGGATAAAATGCTCTCTTGCGGGTTGTTTAAAATTAGTTTCAGATGCCAGGTTCAACGCATTTCCAATCACTTTTTTTAATTTGGCAAATTCACCGGGTTTCCGAATGTAATGAACAGCTCCTTTTTCATACACTAAATCTACAATATCTCTGTCTAAAGAGGTAGAAAAAATGATAACAGGAAGATTCTTATATTCATTTGCCTGTTTTATTTCGGTTAAGCATTCCAGACCATTTTTTCGGGGCATATTTAGGTCAAGAAACAAAATATCAGGCAAATTTTCAGCACCACTTTTAGATAAATAATCCATAAGCTGTACGCCATCATTAACCGTAACAAGCGATGTTGGAAGATTTAATTCTTCTAAGGCTTCTTTAAAAAAATCACAATCATCTTCGTCATCATCTGCAAGTAAAAGATTGTATTGCTGTTTAATCATTTTATTAGGATAAGTTTTAGTTCAGCTAATATAAAACTAATTTTTCTACAAATATTGAAGTGGGTTTTAAAAAGTGTTCTTACAATTCGTGAAAAAAGTTTGAAAAAATAAATAAACAAGATTTGTTTAACAGAAAGTTTGAAATAACAATGATAAAAAATCCGAACTAAAAGAAGATAGTTTAGGTATTTGGGAATAAAAAAAGATGATGATTGTGCGAAAATTTTTCCTGCAAGGTTTTCAAAACCTTGTAGGTATCTGATGTTAATAATAAAAACCTTGTAAGTATCCTGATGTAAATAATAAAATCTACAAGGTTTTGAAAACCTTGCAGGAGTTTAACCTTGTGAATAATTTACTTTTTGTTTGGAAAAATGAAAAATAAAAACACTTTATAATTACCCCATCCCCGAAAGTGGGTATTGTAGAAAAATCACGGAAAATGGGTATTGTTTACTATATAAACTATGCCTAACCTTGTTATGTGAACGACGTATTTACTTACAAAAAAATCTTCACTTAACTTCTAAACTACAAGCCATGAAAAAAATCTACTTATTACTGGTATTCGTTTTTCCACTTCTGAGTTGGTCTCAGGATATTCTTTGGGAAAAAACCTATGGAGGAATCCATTCCGATTATTTATTTGACGCTCAGCCAACCGCAGATTATGGTTTTATTTTGGCTGGAAGCTCGTTGTCTAATAAAACAGGAAATAAAGAAGAAAACAACAATGGAGATCTGGATTACTGGATCTGGAAAATGGATGAAAGCGGTAATCTGGACTGGCAGAAAAGTTTTGGAGGAAGTGGTTTCGATTTGCTTCAAAGTATAAAGATTACAAGAGATGGTGGTTTTATTCTTGCCGGAACATCCAATTCATCAAATGATTTTCAAAAGAAAGACAATAATAAAGGCAGTACAGATTTTTGGGTTATTAAACTGGATGCCAAAGGCAATGAACAATGGCAGCGCACCATTGGCGGAAGTGGTCAGGATGAATTAGTTTGTGCTTTTCAAACCAAAGATGGCGGCTATATGCTGGCAGGATCTTCAAGTTCAAGTCCGGAATTAGGGAACACTACAACCCATTATCAGCCTTTAGATACTAAACCGGACGTATACATAAAATCAGAAAAAAGCCGTGGCAATATGGATTACTGGATTGTCAAATTGAATAAATCCGGAGTAATCGAATGGCAAAAAACATACGGCGGAGATTATGCTGATTTATTAAGAAGCATGGAACAAACCAAAGATGGCGGTTACATTATTGGCGGTTATTCAAACTCTCCGCAATCCGGAGATAAAACAGCACCTCAAAAAGGAATTGGTGATTATTGGATTCTGAAAATCAGTGATGTCGGCACCATAGAATGGCAAAATACATACGGCGGAAATGGCGATAATCAATTGTATACGATTCATCAAACAGAAGATGACGGCTATATTGTTGGTGGAAACTCAAATAGTACAAGTCCGCTAACTTCTTTGGGCGGAATGGTAAGTAATGGCACCGATTATTGGGTTTTAAAATTAGATGAAAAAGGCGATGTTTTGTGGAGTAAAACCTATGATTTTGGTAAAACAGATATTCTGGCCTCACTGGTAGAAAATGCAGATCATACCTATTTGATTGGAGGTTATTCGCAAAGTGAACATAAATTCTCTAAAGGAGATATCGTTCAAAAAACAGCCGGAATAATACCTAAAAGAGAAGATAAAGAAAGCGGATATATCGCATTGAAAATTGATAAAAAAGGCGAGGAAATCTGGAAGAGAATCGTCGGAAGTAATGGCGAAGATATCATGCAAAAATTATTCGAAACCAGAGATGGCGGTTACTTAATGGCAGGCACGTCAAAGTCTGATGTTTCGAAAGATAAAAACTCCAGTATTGGCGGAAATGATTTTTGGGTTGTCAAAATAAAAGACAAACAAAAGCCTGAAAAATCAAAATCTAAAGGCATCGAAGCGATTCCGAATCCTGTGGTAAGCTTTACTAATATAATTATAGGTTATGAATATGAAAAAGGCACAGTTACAGTCGTAGATATGGCAGGTCGCCTGCTACAGCAGTTTCCTATTACAACCCGAACTGTTCCGGTCGATTTAAGCCGATATCCCGAAGGAATTTATGTGATAAATGTTAAGACAAATGTGCAGAGTGATGGTGTGAAAGTGATACGAAGAGGGAAACATTAAATCAATAACAACCAAATAATACAAAAACCATGAAAATTAATTTTATAACAGTAATACTATTATTAGTAGCGTTAAATATATATAGTCAAAAATCGACAGAATATGATTACGGTATTCCTTTACCACCGGAATCTTATCAATTCAAGAAAAGATTATTAAATAATGTATCTCTTTATACCGGACAGTCCTCTATTGATATTCCAATATATTCTATTAATCTGGACGGTATGGAGATACCAATTTCTATTTCATATAACACAGGCGGTATTAAGGTAGAAGAAGACGCCACATCTGTAGGTTTGGGCTGGAGTTTGAATATTGGCGGGCAAATAACTCGAAATAATCATGGTGCACCAGATGAACGATATTTTATGAATCAGGATTATAGCAACAAAAAAACTTTTGGAATAGGACGATTAAACACGTCTATAGATCCTACTGAAAGTACAGGATGGGATTGTAATAATCGTGGTGAACATGGGAGTAGGATGCAGTTTTATGCAAAAGCATTTTTAGCAGGAAATGATATAAGAAATGTTTTTGGTAATGAAGATTCTCGCCCCGATGAGTTTTATTATAGCTTCTTTGGGCATAGTGGTAAGTTTATGTTTAGTCAGGAACTAAAAAAGTTTATAACTTTTCCATTAGATGATATTAGTATTAATTATGAGATTTTAGCCAGAGGTAATTCTAATTATATTGATAACTTTTCAATTCAACTTCCTACCGGTTATAACATAATTTTAGGTAAGGACGGTACATCATCAATAAGTCAATACGGTCTTACTCCATTTGATCAATCCTGGCAATTGAAAAGAATAGTTTCTACAAAAAACAAAGAAATTATCTATAATTATATTTCAGCAAATTATATGTTATATACAAATTTGGGAAATCATGTCAGTCAAATAATTGTTAGGTCTTCACGAGAAAAAACAGGTACTTCTTATGAGTCAAGTATTACTGGCACAAAAGAAAAATTGATCTCTGAAATTATTTTTCCTTCTGGTAAAATTAATTTTACTTATGGAGACAGACTTGATTTACAAACGGGTGCAAAAAGATTAGAAAAAATAGAAGTTTACGATATTGCGAATAATTTAATTAAAAAAATCGAATTAGTTCAGAGTTATTTTAATGCCGATATGCATCTTTTTGGTAAAGATGCTGTTGATAAGCGATTAAGACTTGATGCAGTTAAATTTTACGATACAAAAAATACGGTTGTCGAGAATTATAACTTTGATTATTATTTATTTGATAAAATTCCATCAAAATATTCAAAAGCCCAGGATCATTGGGGCTATTTTAATGGTAAAAAAACAAACGTTTCTCTTTTTCCTGAAAATTTATTACCAGAATATCATGTGGAAAGTAATTTAGGCTTTAATAGAGATTTAGACACTTTATATACTAAAACATTTTCACTTAAAAGTATTAAATTTCCTGAAGGAGGAATTAAACATTACGATTATGAAAACCATAAATGTTTAACCAATCCAACAACTGCAAATTATTTTGATGCCATCTCTGATGAACGCTATGCAATTAAAGAGTCTTCATTTGTTATTTCAGGTTATGCTTTAAACTATTATTATCCTGCACCGAATGAAGTAAACATGTTCAATAAAGTATTCTATAGTGAACCCATAGAAACAAGTATTCACAGTACAACCTTAAAATCTAGTGAAATAAGTCTATTGATAAATTCAAACTTACCTTTTAAAGTCCCCAATTATAAAAATATATATACAGAATTTAATAAGGTTGCGTTTTATCTGCAGCAAAAACAAGACAATGGCACTTATAAAGATATAAAATATCAGGGTACAATTTCTAAAGACGAAAATGCATCAGGAATTATAAATGGTTCTTTTGATATAGGGGGTAAAGGTACTTATAGAATGAAAGTTATAGTTACCCAAAATTATTTACTATCAAGCCCAAATGATTATAATTTTTATCATAATACTAGTTTTCGAATTAAATATAGAGACAAAGTAAGAGACGATGTACGTGTTGGAGGGTTACGAATAAAAGATATTCAAACCTATACTGATGAAAACTTTGGTAGTGCAAAATATACAACTTACTTCAAATACTTAGATGATAATAAAATTACGTCCGGTAAAATGATGAATGTACCAACATATGTTGAAAGTATCTCTCTTTATGTTTTTGATGGTATCCATTATGAACCAGGTGAGGGAGGTCATTCAACTCAAATTGAAGATCAACTTGGAGTAAGATTGTCTTCATCATCTACATTGCCACTTTATAAAACATCCGGCTCAAATGTGGGGTATACTAAAGTAAGTCAAATAGATTACGATAATATAAATAAGACGGAAATTAAAGAAGATCATTATTTTAGTTTTAAAGAACCCTTATTTTCAGAAATTCCATTATTTGATGACTACCGGGAAGATGAACCACAAGAGTGGCACAGAGGAAAATTGTTAAAGAAATTATTTTATAATGATAAAAAAATAATCAAAGAAGAGTTGTATGACTACTATGGAAAAGAAGTAGAAAAAAACAGAGGGTATGTTGATGAAATTAATTATGAGTTAATGGATCAAAACCAATTGTGTACAGGAAACTCGTTTGTATCCAAACATATTTTTCCTTTAGGAGTTAGCTTTCCTAACATATTAAAAGATATTCCATACAATCCTTATAGAGAATTTGCTTATGATGGAATTTATGCAACAAATAAATATACCGTAGAAAATTATGGACCTAATGGTTTAAAAATCCCTTATTTCAAAATCTACACAGGATTTGATAAACTAAAATCTAAAACAGTAAAAAATTATTTCAAGGATGGTATAGTTGAAGAAAGTGAGGAATTTATATATAATAATTTGCCAAATAATATACAACTAACTGCGGTTAAAAGTACAACCTCAAAAAGTAATGAAACCCTCGAAACCAAATACTATTATCCACAAGATTCGGAAATGGCAGACGAGCCATTTGTAAAAGATTTAGTAGCAACAAATATGATAGGCATTCCTCTAAATACGCAAACATACAGAGGAGCTACAAAAATAGCTGAGCAAAAAACCGTTTACGACAAAAGTGGTGCAACGAGCAACTTATTATTGCCAAAATACAAACTCGTAAATAAAGGAACAGCAGCTTTAAATCTGGTAACAGACAAAATAATCTCTTTTGATTTGTATGATGATAAAGGAAATATTATGCAATATACCCAAGAAGGCAGTACTCCCGTATCGATTGTTTGGGGTTATAATAAAACATTGCCGGTTGCTGTAATTGAGAATATAGCCTACAAAAGTATTCCGGTAAGTTTGATAAATGAAGTGCAAACCGCATCAGACAAAGGAACAGAGGAAAGTATGTTTAAGGCGATAAAAAATTTCGCTTATAGCAAAGAAGAATTTGGTAATACCATGATTACAACTTACATACACAAACCACTTATTGGTTTAAGCATGAAAAAAGATGCTCGCGACGTATTTACTTATTTTACTTATGACAGCTTTGGAAGATTGCAATTTGTAAAAGATGCAGATGGGAATTTACTGTCTGAAAACCAATATCATTATAAAGAATAACATCATGATAAAAAATATATCCCATTATATAGCTGTTTTATTGTTTTTTATAACGGCTGTTTTACAAGCGCAATCAAGTAACGAAAATTACACATTCAATCGTACTTTTAATACTCCGATGACAACGGTTAACGGAATTAAAAATAAAAGTGACGTAAAAGAAAACATAACCTACTTTGACGGTTTAGGTCGTCCCGTGCAAACCATTGCCATTGGACAGGGCGGAGACGGATCGAATATTGTTACTCATATTGAATATGACGGTTTTGGCAGACAAGAAAAAGAATATTTGCCTTTCTCTTCTAATGGTAACGGAAGTTATTCGAGAATCGATGCGCAATCTGCTTTTGATGCTACACATGCCTATTATCAAACGGATATTTATGAAAACACGATGAATCCGTTTTTTCAAAAAAAGCTTGAAGCATCGCCATTAAGCCGTGTTTTAAAACAAGCCGCTCCGGGAACGGATTGGGCAATGGATAAAGGGCATGAAATAAAAATAGATTACCAAACCAATCAGGATAACGAAGTTCGTTTGTTTGAAGCCATTACAAGTTGGAATGCAGCGACAGGTTTATACGATATCTCTTTTTGGGATAACGGTTATTACCCTAAAAATGAGCTGTATAAAACCATTACTTACGACGAAAATTCAGCCGCAGATCCTTTAGAATCTAACGGAAGTATCGTTGAGTTTAAAAACCAGGAAGGTTTGGTTGTTTTGAGGCGACTGTACGAATCAGGACAAAAACACGACACCTACTATGTATTTGATGAATACAATAATAAAACCTATGTAATTCCGCCAAAAGCAGCAGACGGAGTTATTAGTGATGAAGTACTGAATAATTTATGTTATCAGTACAAATACGATTATCGCAATCGTGAAGTCGAGAAAAAAATACCCGGCAAACAATGGGAGTTTACAGTATTCGACAAACAAAATCACGTTGTAGCAACGGGTCCTGCAAATTCGCCATTTCAGGATGATACGGCTACAGGTTGGTTAATAACAAAATATGACGCGCTTGGCAGGTCAATATACACAGGCTGGCGAAATGCAACGGTGAATACACAAACGAGATATAGTTTACAAGAGGCACAAAATGCCGTAATTCCGGTAACAGAAACCAAACCGGGCTCAGGAACTATTGAAGGAATTACGATAAAAGGAGCGAATGCACCAACATCGGGTTTAAAAATTCTTAGCGCAACGTATTATGATGATTATAAATATCCTAAAATAGTGTACGAACCGTATTATATTGGCGGACAAAAAGTAGATTACGAAAATAGCCGTTTGATAACCGGCAGTTGGACAAGAGTACCTACAACAGCCTCGGCAGTTTTGGGAGAAACCAATACTGTATTTTACGATGCTAAAAAAAGACCAATAGAAGAACATGTAGAGAATCATCTGGGAGGTTTTACTCTTATCGATTATATGCTCGATTTTACAGGAAAGACACTTATTAAATTTACGGCACACAGGGCAATGACGTCCGGATTTAATATTGAAGTTGTCGAAAGATTTACCTATTCCGCACAAGATCGTTTGCTTACCCATACCCATAAAGTAAATGAAGGACCAGTGGAACTTCTTGCAGACAATACGTATGATGCTTTAGGTAAGTTAATAGGTAAAAATGTTGGGAATACAACTGAAAACCCGCTACAGAAAATTGATTATAAATATAATATAAGAGGCTGGCTAACGAACATTAATAATATAAATAATTTAGAAGAAGATAATGCCTCAAGAGATTTGTTTGCTTTTAAAATAAATTATAATAACCCTGAGGCAATTATGTTTCGTTTAGAAGCACTTTATAATGGTAATATAGCCGAAACTTTTTGGGCAACAAATTCAGATGGTGGCATCATTCGTGGTTATGGATACCGTTATGATAATTTAAATCGTTTGAAATCAGCGATCTATCAAATACCTAAGCTCACAGACAGCAAAAACTATTTTGGCGAAAACCTCGTTTATGATAAAAATGGAAACATAAAAAGCCTCGAGCGTATGTTTATGGCAGGAATATCGACCAATCCTTATGCAGATCATATGGATAATCTGGATTATTTTTATGCCAATAATAGTAACCAGCTTATGAAAGTTACAGACAAATCGAACAACCCGCAGGGATTTAAAGACGACAGCGACGGATACAACGATACTGAAGATGATTACGCCTATGATGCAAACGGAAATTTGATAAAAGACCAAAACAAGAAAATCGTTACTATAGACTATAATCATCTTAATTTGCCGCTAAAAACAACATTTGCAGCCGGAAATACAATTGAGTATATTTACACTGCAAGCGGACAAAAAGTAGAGAAAATAGTAACAGAAAATAATGTTGTAACCAACACGAAATATTTAAGTGGTTTTCATTATAAAAACGACATCTTACAGTTTTTTCCAACGGCAGAAGGGTATGTACGAAACACAAGTGTAAATCCTGCAACACGAATTTACGGCTATGTTTATAATTTTTTAGATCATATAGGGAACGTTCGTTTGAGTTATGCTAAGAATACCGCGACAAATAAACTAGAAATATTAGAAGAGAATAATTATTACGCATTTGGTTTAGCCCATAAAGGATATAATTCTGATAATAAGCAAATTGGGTATAATTACAAATACCAAGGCCAGGAACGTCAAGACGAGTTAGGCTTAAATTGGGACAGTTTTAAATGGAGAAATTACATGCCTGATTTAGGACGCTTTTTTAATATAGATCCTTTGGCAGAAAAATATGAATATAATTCTACTTACGCTTTCCAGGAAAATAAAATGGGTATGGGTCGAGAGTTAGAAGGTTTAGAATTAGCTCCAAGAAATCCTACTGCAAGCTTTGGAGGTTGGTTCTCCAGTAAATATGATTCTGCAGTTCAAACAATGCAAACTACCGTTTCAAACATTATGGGTGCAGTATCTGTTGGTACAACTACAGAGAGAAGAGGTTCTGATAAATCTGGTCCTGGAGGAAATGGTATTGCATTTTCTGATGGAGGAAATAATCAGGATCCAAGTGCTTTACCAAAAGGCGGTAGAGATGTACTTTGGATAGATTTTGGAGGGTCTTTAGAAGCGATGACAACCGTAGCTGCTTTTGAATTAGGATTTAATGGTGCATTTAAAGGAAAAGGAACAAATGGTGGCAAACCAACAATGGAAAATAAAATTGATGATGGAATAAGTGCTGTTGATAATGCTGCAAGTGGTGTTAAAACTATAGCTGGAGAAGTCAAAAAGAAGATAGACAAACCAGACAATGGACAAAAGAGAGACTCCGTAAGGGAAACATTTTACGCAAAAGATGGAACAGAAATTAGAACAGAAATTAGAGGTAAAAAAGAGAATGAATAGAAGATATAGAATAATAATATTACTACCCATTATAGCACTTACTTGGCTAGTGGTGTTTTTTGCTTTTAAGAATGAAAAAACATATTCCTTGAAAGAATATTATCCTGATACAAAACAAACAGATGTGTCTGAATATGTTATTAGAAATGGAGATACTATTGTTCATGGTAAATTTGTACGTTATAATGAGAAAGGAAATAAAATAGCTGAAGGAAATTTTGTTAATGGAGAACCAAATGGAAAAAGTGTTTATTACTTCAATAATGGTAAGATAGAATCAATATTCTATCGCAAGAATAGTAAAATTACAGAAGAAAATATAGACAATTTTCCATCAGGAAAGATAATGCGCTATACATCATATGGCGATTCTGGCCTGTCAGCTTTTATAATACGTTTTGATGAAGGAGGAAATGTAGAAAATTATAAAGGATATCCAATAATGGAGATTTATCAATATAAAATTACAAATAAGCGCTTTAAAGTAAATATAAATCAATATCTTAAAGTAGGAGATACTTTAAAACATCAATATATAATAGCGAATATACCTAATACTAAACGTACTGTTAAAATTGAAAATTTAGATGTAGATAACACAAAAGTTAAACGAACATTCAAAAAAACTACTCAAGTAGGTATTGAGGTAAAAGAAGTGTTAATCAAAAAAGGAATTAATAAGATAAGAGCTATTGTTAAATATGAATTTCATGATAAAGAAAAAACGGTTATAAATGATACGATTTCTTTTGAGGTTAACGTGAATTAGTTTAAACACAAGTTATCCTATCTGTATAATTGACAGCTATTGATAATATAGTGGAACTGGTACGAAGTCGGGAGACTTCGTACAGCGTTTTCAAGAAGACTTTGCGGAGCGGGGGGATGCCCTTTGGATTGACTTTGGTGGTTCATTAGAAGTTATGACTACGATATCAGCTTTTGAGTTAAATGTTAATTTTGCACCTATTGGAAAAGGAACAAATGGAGGAAGAGCAACTTTAGAAAATAAAATAGATGATGGAATAAGTGCTGTTGATAATGCTGCGAATGCTGCAAAGATTATAGCCGGAGATACTAAAAAACAAACTGACGAATCTAAAACTGTAAAAGACACTCTTCAGGTTCTTCATTATGGAGGTACAGATAATACACTGCAAAAGACTGAAAAATCAGTTAATGGTCAAATTGTTAAAATCGAAAAAAATAATTAAGATGGGAAAGAGAAGTATTAGTAAGTTTTTTATTTTGTTTATGTTATTTGGATTTTTATTTTGCTCCTGCAGAAAAGAAAATGAAAAAAGAGGAGTTCGAAAAACATATTTTCCTGAAAATAAGAAAATACTTTTTTCAGGATATGTTATTAAAAAAGAAGATACGGTTTTAGATGGAAAATATATCCTTTGCAAATACAATGGTATAAAAATAAAGTCCGGTGTATTTAAAAATGGTGAAGAAATAGGCCCCGTTATTTTTTATTTTGAGAATGGAAATATTGAGAGCATTGATTACAAAAATGAAAAAAAAATATCTCAAGAAACAAAGTATTATTATGAGAGTGGGAAAATTAAAAGATATGCATTAAGTGATGATTTTGGAAGCACATCTTTCATTGTGAAATATGATGAATTGGGAAATATAATTAGTCATGAGGGACTTATATTAATGGAAATTTATCAATATAAAATAGCACGTCAAAAAGAGTTTAAAATAAAAGTCAATCAATATTTAAAAGTTGGAGATACTTTAAAATATCACTATTTAATAGCAAATATACCCAATGCAAAACGCAGTTTTAAAATAGAAAATCTAGATGTTGATAATGCTAAAGTAAAAAGAATATTTACACAAATGCCACCAGTAGGTATTGATGTAAAAGAAATTCTAACTAAAAAAGGGAATAATAGAATAAGAGCTATTGTTAAATATGAATTTCATGATAAAGAAAAAACAATTATAAAAGATACACTTTCTTTTGAAGTTAAGGTGAATTAGTTTAAACACAAGTCATTCTATCTGTATAATTGACAGCTATTGATAATATATTGGAACTGGTACGAAGTCGGGAGACTTCGTACAGCGTTTTCAGAAGACTTTGGGGAGCGGGGGGCGATATCTATGAAGCACAACAAAAACAAGAACAGGACCAAAAAAAGAAATAATGAAAAAAATATATAAAATAGCCTTACTGATAGTATTTATTGTAATTATTGGATTAATAGTATTTAATAAATACCTTGATGATAAAAAAGTACATATTCTAAACGAGTATAATTCAATGGGGAAATTAATAGGAACAAATGAATATGTAATTAGAAATGGCGATACAATTGTGCATGGAAAATTTATAAATTATAATGGAAAAGGAGTTAAAATTGCCGAAGGACAGTTTGTGAATAATGAACCAAATGGGAAATGTTCATACTATTATGATAATGGTAAAATAGAATCAGTATTCTATCGAAAAAATAGTAAAGTTAATTTAGAGTGTACATATTATAATCAGAAAGGTTCAATTGAGAAGTATATTATGTGCGATACGATTGGAAATACGGCTTTTGTTATTAAGTTTGATAACAGAGTAGTTAAAAAGTACGAGGGTTATTCAATTTTACCACGAGGTTTATATAAATTATCAAATAAAAAACAAGTTGAAATTAAAACAGGAGATGTTTTAAAAGTTGGGGATACTATTAGATATTACTCTTTAGTAGCGAATATACCTAATGCTAAAAGAACTTTTAAAATAGAAAATATTGATATTGACAACTCAAAAGTTAAAAGGATTATTAAAAGTAAAAAACCAGCAGAAGTTATTGTTGAAGAAGTTTTAACTAAAAAAGGACTTAATAGAATTGAAGTAAAAGCTCAATATAGTTTTGATGACAAAGTAACTCCTGATCTAAATAAAGAGGTTTCTTTTGAGGTAAATGTGAATTAATTATTGTCTTCGATTATGTTTATAATTACATGCCTGATTTAGGACGTTTTTTTAATATAGATCCTTTGGCAGAAAAATATGAATATAACTCTACTTACGCTTTTCAGGAAAATAAAATGGGTATGGGTCGAGAGTTAGAAGGTTTAGAATTAGCGCCAAGAAATCCTACTGCAAGTTTTGGCGGATGGTTCTCCAGTAAATATGATTCTGCAGTTCAAACAATGCAAACTACCGTTTCAAACATTATGGGTGCAGTATCTGTTGGTACAACTACAGAGAGAAGAGGTTCTGATAAATCTGGTCCTGGAGGAAATGGTATTGCATTTTCTGATGGAGGAAATAATCAAAATCCAAGTGCTTTACCAAAAGGTGGCAGAGATGTCCTTTGGATTGACTTTGGTGGTTCATTAGAAGTTATGACTACGATATCAGCTTTTGAGTTAAATGTTAATTTTGCACCTATTGGAAAAGGAACAAATGGAGGAAGAGCAACAATAGGAAATAAAGCAGATGATGGAATAACGGCAGTTGATAATAGTATTAATGGAGGTAAAGCTGTAAAAGCTGCTATTAAAGAACAGAAAGATAAAGAGCCACAAGCAAAAAAAGATACTCTTCAAGTCCTTCATTATGGAGGTGTAGATAATACACTGCAAAAGACTGAGAAATCAGTTGATGGGAAAATTGTTAAGACCGAAAAAATAATTAAAATGGAAAAGAAAAAAAATGATAAATTCTTCATATTGTTTGTTTTGTTTGGATTTATGCTTTATTCCTGCAAAAAAGAAAATGAAATAAGAGGTGTGTTAAAAACATATTTCCCTAAAGATAAAGAAATACTGTTTTCAGGATATGTTATTAAAAAAGAAGATACGGTTTTAGATGGAAAATATATCCTTTGCAAATACAATGGTGTAAAAATAAAGTCCGGCATATTTAAAAATGGTAAAGCAATAGGACCCGTTATTTTTTATTTTGAGAATGGTAATATTGAAAGCATTGATTACAAAAATGAAAAAAAAATATCTCAAGAAACAAAGTATTATTATGAGAGTGGGAAAATTAAAAGATATGCATTAAGTGATGATTTTGGAAGCACATCTTTCATTGCGAAATATGATGAATTGGGAAATATAATTAGTCATGAGGGACTTATATTAATGGAAATTTATCAATATAAAATAGCACGTCAAAAAGAGTTTAAAATAAAAGTCAATCAATATTTAAAAGTTGGAGATACTTTAAAATATCACTATTTAATAGCAAATATACCTAATGCTAAGCGTAGTTTTAAGATAGAAAATCTAGATGTTGATAATGCTAAAGTAAAAAGAATATTTACACAAATGCCACCAGTAGGTATTGATGTAAAAGAAATTCTAACTAAAAAAGGGAATAATAGAATAAGAGCTATTGTTAAATATGAATTTCATGATAAAGAAAAAACGGTTATAAATGATACACTTTCTTTTGAAGTTAAGGTGAATTAATAATTAATTATATAAATATGAAAATTATTTTGGAAAAAAAACTGGACTTTAAACAGTTTCAAAATTTAATTATTTTAACTTTTATTACTGTAATGGTATTTCTAGGAATGCTAAACTCTGTTGATTTTAAATCGTATTATACTATTGAAATTATTTTATTGGTTTTAAATTTTATATTCATTGCTATTTTATGTACTAAAAAGGGTTTGTCAATTGAAAATAAAAGACTCTACAATACTATTTTTTTGTTTGGATTTCGGTTAAGAAAAACTTTAATTGAAACATCAAATTTTCAACACGTTTCGATAAGACAAGGAAAACTTTCAACTAACTACGCGTATTCGTACAATACTAAAGAATCGCGTAATTGGGAACCGGATTTGAATTATTCAATAACTAGTTTTACTCTATTAATGATTGATGAGAATAAAGGTAATGGAAAAAAGATGTTAACTTTAACTAAAGCTGATAAGGTAAAACTGGCAATTGATTTTATCATTAAAAGCACAAATCTCACAACTACTGATCATCTCCCTGCTTGCTAGGAGATTCAACTGTTGTACCACACAAAAAGATTCATGCGAGAGTGGGGAAAATGTTCAATTAAAAAGAATAATTATGAAAAGAAATTTTTTTATCCTTGCTTTTATATTTTTTGTGATGCAAAATATCTTTGCTCAAAAATCCAGAACCTATAAAGTATTAGCAATTGACTCTGTAAGCAACTATTATTTTATTACATTTAAAAAGAATTTTAAAAAACACTTAATTGTATCTGTAAAAAGTAAAATCAAAGATGATACTTGTGAAAAAATTATGTTGTTTAAAAAATACGACTTGATTTTATTCAAATATGTTCCTGTAATTAGTATTCCTAATAGAAAGAATTTTTCTATATCTATTGAAGATAGAGTAGTTTGGAGCGATGGAGGAAAATATACTGCCTATACTACAGATATGTTATTAGGGTTGTGTTTTAAATAAACCTAAATCGATCTGATATGAATAACGATAGCGCAAAAAAAATTTCCGTGTGCACAAAAAGATATAAAATAGGTTATTATTAATTACGAAAATTTAAGTTTTTGTTTTTATACACTTTGCGGGCACGGATTGCAAATCCGGGCTATCGGGAACTATTTCAAAATTTTAATTATGATAAAAATATCAAAAAAAATATTACGATTTATTGTGATAATGCTCATAATAACAACAAATGGTTGTAAGTCTGGTGATAAAGATATATCGTACAATGAGTTGTTAAATTTTCAAAGTACACATAAAATAAAAAATTTAAATTTAGAAAAATCTCTTTATCAAGTTTTAAATGACACTACAAATTATAGTAAATATGATTTCCCAATCTTATTAATAATTAGTAAAAAAATGCCTAACAAAGACGAGTTATGTATTTCAAAAACTGATTACAATATTTTTAAAAGTAGCAGACCTGAGACATTTGATAAGTTAATTGGTTATTCTAATTATGAAGGCATTCCAGTACTTTTATTTGGTGATAATAATAAAGCTATTATTAGATTAGAAAATATTGATTTCTATAATATATTAGGTAAAATGCCAGAATATGGTCCCGATAATCCTCCAATAATTTTTGAGCCAAAGATGAAATGTTATGAAGAGCAACAATAACCTGATCGCTCAGACATACGTAATAATAACGCCAAAATTTTTCCTGCAAGGTTTTCAAAACCTTGTCGGTATCTGATGTTAATAATAAAAACCTCGTAGGGTATCCTGATGTAAATAATAATAAAACCTACAAGGTTTTGAAAACCTTGCAGGTGTTTAAAACTTCTAAGCTAGTCTAATACTGCAAAGAATCCAAAATCTCCTGAATAGAAAAATCTGCTCCACAAACAAATTCGTCTGCGGCGCCGTAATATATAGTTAATTTATCGCCGTTAACGATATGTCCGTTAGTAAAAACTACGTAACCGAAAAAACCGCTTAGTTCGTAACTTTCTTGCGGCAGCATGATAGGATCTATAGTTCTGGCAATTACTTTTGCGGGATTTTCAAGATCCATTAAAAAAGCGCCTAAACAATATTGGTGTTCAGCATTTGCGCCATGATATATTTCCAGCCAGCCCTTTTCGGTTTTTATTGGTGCGGCTCCTGCGCCAACTCGTGCACTGTCCCATTGTCCGGGTCTTGATCTTAAAATGCATTGGTGATTTCCCCAGTGAATTCCGTCAGGTGATTCGGCGAGCCAGATAAAATTTCCTCCAATTTGCGGACTTGTCGGACGATGTAAAGCGTAGAATTTTCCGTTTATTTTTTCTTCAAATATCGCACAGTCTTTATTGTGTGGCGGGAAAATCATTCCTTTTATGTCGAAGCTTTTCCAGTCTTTTGTTGTGCGAAGTCCAACGCCAACACCATTTTCAGATACTGCGGTATACGTGAGGTAATACGTATCTTCGAGTTTTGTTACACGGCAATCCTCAATTCCGAATTGTTCGAGAATTCCGGAACCCATTAAAAGTGTGGTTGCATCTTTTGGCTCATAGAATTTTTTTCCGTCGTCACTGCATAGTATTCGCAAGTGCGAAAGCGTCGTTAAATAATCCAGTCCTTTATAATTAACAACACGTGCATCGTTTGCTATAAGATCAGGATCATTAAGCGGAATTTCGATTATTTCTATTTTGCCTAATGCATTTACAACCGGAAAGAAAATTACACCTTCTTTTTGAGCTATAGATTCTGCAACCCGAACCAAAAGCCACGTTTTATTTTCAAAAGTAAAAACACCGGGATTTAAAAGACTTATAATTTGTAATTCAGGATTACTCGCAGTTAAGTCTTTAGGCATTAATAACGGATTTTCGGGAAAACGCTTTGCTATATCGCTCATATTAAGTTTGTTTTAATTCGCTAAATAGCTATAAAGTAAATCTTTTTCAGGGAGAAATCTTTTATATAATCTGTGTGCAGATTTATAAAATTTACTTTATGATACTAATCAAATTTTTGGTTTTATCCCGAATCATATAAATTGATATTGAAATGATATAAAGTATTGGCAAAACGGCTAATTAATTTTACTTTATTAATAACAATAAAACGAGGACACATGTTTAAAGAAGGAGAAAATGTAAGACAGGAATTTGGAACTCAGATTATGAAAGTGGTTGGATTTGAGCCTGAATTAATAGAAAATGTCATCACGCAGTGGGAAGATGAGTTAGGAAACATTATGACTGGAAAATTTACGGAGTCGCAGCTTGAGGTTGTAACCGAAGATTAATTCAGCAATAGAAAGCACATTTACAAATGGAAACTACAACGCAGCCAACGGGATTATTTTATGAATATCAGGAAAGGGATATTCAGTCTATTTTTGATAAAATGGGAAGCACGCCCAATCATAAACTTTTATATCAATTACCAACAGGAGGCGGAAAAACGGTCATTTTTTCTGAAATAGCCAGACGGTTTATCAATCAATTTGACAAGAAGGTGATTATCCTGACGCATCGTAAAGAATTATGCAGACAGACTTCGACGACATTAAAAAAGCTGGGTGTTCAAAACCGAATGATAAATAGTACAAGCGGCAATTTTAAAGCAAATTACGATTGTTATGTGGCTATGGTAGAAACGCTGCGCAACAGGATAAAATCAAAAAAAATAAAAACGAACGATGTTGGTTTGGTGATTATTGATGAAGCGCACCATAATTCATTTCGAAAATTACTGGGAAATTTTAAAGATGCAGTTGTGATTGGTGTAACGGCAACTCCTTTTAGCTCTGATATTTCGAAACCAATGAAACGTCATTATAAATCATTGATTACGGGCGAAACTATTTCGAAACTTATTGAAGAAGGTTTTCTGGCAAAACCTACATCTTATGTGTATGAAGTAGAATTAAATATGCTTAAAACCGGAATTCACGGTGATTATACGGTGAGTTCTTCTAATGAATTATACAGTTCGCCGGCGATGCTGGATTTGCTTTTGAAAGCATATAAGGAAAATGCAACTGGAAAAAAGACTTTAATTTTTAATAACGGAATTGATACTTCGCTTAAAGTGCAGGATAGTTTTACGGCGGCAGGGATTGCAATCAGACATTTGGATAATAAAACTTCTGATGCAGAACGAAAAGAAATTCTGCAATGGTTTAAGAAAACAAAAAATGCGGTTTTAACATCTGTTTCTATATTGACAACAGGATTTGATGAACCAACAATTCGAAATGTTATTTTAAACAGGGCGACGACTTCGATTACTCTTTATCATCAAATGGTGGGGCGCGGTTCTCGCAAGCTTCCGTCTAAAAAAACATTTACGATTACAGATTTAGGAAATAATATTCAGCGTTTTGGTGAATGGCAGGAACCGGTAGACTGGAATTATGCTTTTAAAAATCCTGAGGCTTTTGCCAAACAAATTCATTATCAGGCAACAGGCGGAGGTTCATCCGTTCAATCGCATGCTTTATCGGCAGAGTTAAGGGCGCAGTTTCCCAATACGCTGGAAATGACTTTTGATATTGAAGGACATTATCAGGAAGCAATCGATATGGATAAAAAGCCTAAAACAGTGATACAGCAATCAATTAGGCAACAGGCAAAAATGTGTATGGATAATGCAGAAACGCTGACTCAGGCAACCGCATTGGCAGAAGTTTTGAACCCGGAAGTAGAATGGCGTGTAAAACAATATGTAAAATGCCTTGATAATGCAAGCAAAAATTATAAGGAATGGCTTATAGAAGATTATCAAAACCGACTTAAAGGATTGATTATAAAATTGTATCCAAAAATACATCATTAAATTCAGCGGTACCAATCACGTTATCCTGCAAGGTTTTCAAAACCTTGTAGGTATCTCGATATAAATAACAAACCTACAAGGTTTCCAAAACCTTGCAGGAGTTTAAAATTGAATAACTTACTTTTTATTCGAAAAGATAAAAAATGAAAACACATTAGAAATTAAACCTGCAACGAACCAGGAACGCATCCAAAAAAATAAAAAATTCGATTTATTCGTGCAATTTATACTGGCTAATGTAAAGGTTATAAAAAATGTTGTTATCAGATTTTGCGTGATTTGAATTAAATATTTCTTATTGTAAAACCGAACGATTTTCATCTTAATTCAAATTGATAAGTTGAGGTCCGAATTCTTCATAAAAGATATTTTCCTGATTGACATTCAAATTAATCAGCGCTTGATATTGCGTTTTAATAAACATTTCAGGTCCGCAGATATAATATTTTGCCTGATCGAGTAAAATAGAATCTTTGCATTTATGAAGATCAACACGGCCGTGAATTATTTCGTTCGAAATGTTGTTTTCATCTTCAATCGTATCATAAAAAGTAAATGTTTCAAGATGTTTTGCTTCTTCTTTTAAAGTTACAATCTGATCTTTAAATGCATGAACAGATTCATTTCTGCAACCGTGAATCCAGATTGTTTTTTTATGCTGAATAGCGTTTAAATTCGTTTCGAGCATGCTTAACATTGGCGTAAGCCCAACGCCGCCACTTATTAAAACCAATGGGTTTTGAGAATCTTTTTCTAAGTGAAATAATCCGGCAGGAGCAGAGATTGAAATTACATCGCCTTCTGATTTTGAATGCAATGTATTCGAAACCATTCCGGATGGATTTGAATTAATGCCGCTTTCTCTTTTTACCGAAATTCTATAATATTCCGGATTAAAAGCGCTGGACAAACTATATTGTCTGGGTTGTAAAAGTCCTAATTCAGGAACAAAAACCTGAACGCTGATAAATTGTCCGGGATGATAATTGGTGATTTCTTTTCCGTCTTCGGGATAAAGATAAAATGATTTTATTTCGCTTGATTCTTCTGCGATTTTTTTAATGACAAATTTTCTCCAGCCGTTCCAGCTTCCGGGTTTCGCGGCATTTTCCTGATACATATCTTTTTCGAGATCGATCATAATTTGCGCAAGCTGATAAAAAGCAATCGTCCAGGCTTCGAGTATTTCGGGTGTTGCGGCGTCTCCAACAACTTCTGCGATGGAGGCGATAAGCTGTGTTCCCACAATTTTATATTGCTCGGGCTGGATATTTAAACTTCGGTGTTTGGTTCCAATTCCTTTCAAAACACTGATTAAAACGGTTGGGTCGTCAATATTTTCGGCGTAAGCCAAAACCGCATTTGCCAAAGCCGATTTTTGCCTTCCGTTTGCCTGATTTCCCATATTAAACATGTTTCGCAATTCAGGATGGTGCGTAAACATTCTTTTATAAAAATAATTAGTCAGGTCTTCGCCGCTTGCTCTTAATATTGGAATTGTTGCTTTGATGAGGTCTTTTTGATGTGGATTCATTTTGTATGTATTAGGATTAAAATGTTTGGAATTCTAAAAAAAATAAAGTGATTTAGAATTTTACATTTACAAAGTTAAACAGGCGATAAAGCTCTGTTTTATGACTCAAATCATAAGAATACAAAAAGAAGAATCCGGCTTTAAGAGTTTAGCCAGTTTTTGAAATTATTAATTTCTTTTTTGCTTAAAATAATGGGTTCAGTATCGGGAACGGAAATGTTGAGTAATAATTCAATTTTTTGGCTTGAATGTTTTACAATTTCCTGAATATGATGTCTGTTGATAATGTATTTTCTGTTTATCTTAAAAAATAATTTTGGATCCAGATTATTGATAAGATCTTTAAGGTTGCTGTTGTACAAATAACTGTTTCCAGAATTGGTGTGAAGAAAAAGGTGTTTTCCTGTGGCAAAAAAATACGGAATTGCGGTGTCATTTATTGAGATTAATTTATCTCTGTGGCTTACCAAAAAATGATGCTGAATATTGCTTTGATTTTCGATTTCGACCAAAGATTCAACAATTGGGTTTGGATTAAAGGTTTGCTTTATGTTTTTGTATTTGGATAAGGCTTCTAATAATTCCTGTTCTTCGTAAGGTTTTAGAAGGTAATCGATCGTAAAATGTTTAAAAACTTTTACGGCATACGAATCATAAGCGGTAATAAAAATAACGGGACATGAAATGGTGGCTTCTTCAAAAATATCAAGGCTTTTTCCGTCTCCCAAATGAATATCCATAAACGAAAGATCGACTGTGTTTTCTTTAAAAAAAGCAACTGCATCTTTTACTGATTTCAATACTGTAATTTCACTGATGGTGATAATTTGTTGTTGTTCGAGAATTGATTTCAGATAACTTGAAGCCAGATGTTCATCTTCAATGATGGCAATTTTCATTTCCTTTTTTTTGCAAAGGTAAAAAAAAAGCTCCGTTAAAAACGGAGCTTAATTGAATCTACAAGTTTGGATTATTTAAACGTGCATTCTGTGGGAATGGCAGCGTATAACGCGGATCATTTTGAATTAAGATGTATTCATCGCCGGATACATAATGTGTGATTTCTTTTTGAGTTGTTCTTCTCAAATCAAACCAACGTTGTCCTTCTGCAGCAAACTCACGTTGTCTTTCCTGACCAATAAAATCAAGAAGTTCAGTTTGGTTCATGGCATCGATTTCTACACTAAGTGTATTGTAACCTGCCGCATTGTATCTTTTTTTGATAAAAGTTAAAACAGTAGTTTTTGCTGTTGTTAAATCATTTAACTGCGCTGAAGATTCTGCTTTTGTCAAATATAATTCAGCTGCTCTGAAAGAACATTTTTGAGCAAGTTCTCCACCTTTTTTAAAGTAGAAATCTCCACCGCTTTTTCTAAAATATACTCCAAAACGTAAATCATTTACCTGATCGTAAGCATCTAATAAATCTGATGAAACGTAAGATGATCCTTTTAAGTTATTATTAAAAACATCTTCAAGTGCTAATATTGATTCAACTCCGTCATAACTTGTTGGCAAAACCGGAGTAGCGTTTAAGTCTACTAAAGCATTTTTGTATGTTAAGGCATTATTCGATGCTTCGATAGCCTTTGCCCATTCTTTTTGGTACAAAAAAATACGAGATTCCATTGCATATAAAGCTGCTTTAGAGAAACGGTAATTTAATCCTTTTGCCTGAGTGTCTTTATTAAGCAATCTTTTAGCTTCTTCTTTATCAGAAAGAATTTGCTCGTAAACTTTGGCTACAGTTTCAGGAATATAAGCCTGTTCTAAATCTACTTTTAAAGCTAACGGAACTCCTTTGTCTGTAGCTGCGGTAGCCGGATTGTATGGTTTTCCAAACAAGTTCAATAAGTCGAAATAAGCGTAAGCTCTCAATGCATAAGCTTCTCCAATTAACTGATCTTTATCAGCAGAAGCTGCAAGTTTACCATTTGCGTCATTAATAATAACATTTGCATAAAAAATGGTATTGTAAAGACCATCGTATTGAAAATCTGTTGTGATTCTGTCAGCATTTCCGTCATTCCAGGAATAAATATCTTTCCAGTAAACGAAATCATTTGAAAAATCATCCAAAATCATTTCATCGGTTCTTAATGTAAT
The DNA here is from genome assembly GCF_025947065.1 of Flavobacterium sp. N1736. Taxonomy (NCBI): domain Bacteria; kingdom Pseudomonadati; phylum Bacteroidota; class Flavobacteriia; order Flavobacteriales; family Flavobacteriaceae; genus Flavobacterium; species Flavobacterium sp. N1736. Next base: position 2,510,661 of record NZ_CP109994.1, on the reverse strand, counting down.
AAGCGATTTATGTTCAGGAAAAGCTTCGTATCCTCTTGTAAGTACGGCTCTGTAATCTGCTAATGTTTCAGGAATTACTTTACCAATTGGTTGTACGTCCAGATAATCATCACAACTTACCGTAGTAATTGCTGTGACGAAAAAGAATGCATATTTTAATATATTTTTCATTTTAAATCAGTTTAAAAAGTTAAGTTACATCCTATAGATAGTGATCTGGGAATTGGCTGTGCGTAGATATTTCCGTAAGTTTCAGGGTCAAAGTAACCTTTGTAATCAGAACTTACCACAAATAAGTTTCTTCCCTCAATACTAAATCTGATATCTTCCATGAAAACACTGTTAGTTGCTTTTTTAGGCAATGAATATCCTAAACGAATACTGCTTAATCTCATGTAACTCATATCTTTTACCCATGTATCAAGTAAAGCATAAGAATTTATTGGTGTTGCATCTGCATACCAGTTATACGCCATCCATGAATCTCCTGTTCCGGAGTTTTTACCTACTATGCCAGGCAAGTTTGAAGTGGTATTTGTAGAAGAATATGCATTTAAAATTTCAGTAGAATAATTTTGTCCACGATCTACAATTGTTCCATTATAAGGAGGTCTTTCTACAACAGTTTGTTTAATGTTGAAAGTAGTAGCAATGGTTAGGTCAAAGTTATGTACTTTAAACGTGTTGATAAAACCTCCGGTAAATTTAGGGTCACGATCTCCTACGTAGGTAAATAGGTCTCTCATTTCTGTTGCTGTTAAGCGTGATTGCGTAATTTCTCCGGGGAAAAAATCTGCATAAGGGTCATATAGGGCAAAAAGGGTATTTGTGTTAACTGTTTCTCCGTTTTTATTAATAAACAAAGGGTAGCCATTTTCATCAATTCCTGCTGTTTTTAGGGCGAATACAGCATTCACAGGATGTCCTTCTCTTGAAGGTGTATACGTGTTTTCTCTAATTTGAACACGATCAACATTACTCTTATTGTGAGAGAAATTAATGTTTGTAGTCCAGGAGAAATTAGGGCGTTCGATATTTTTTGTTGTCAATGCAATCTCATAACCTTTGTTAGACACTTGTGCCCAGTTTAAAGTAGAGAATTCAAAACCATTTTCGATAGGTAAAGATTGTAAACCAATTAAATCGCTGCTTTTTCTTCCGTAAACATCTGTTACAACACTTACACGGTTGTTAAACAAACCAAGATCAAAACCAAAGTTGGTATTGGTTGTTTTTTCCCATCTTAATTTATCGTTTGGCGGAGATGAGATAAAAATAGTCTGCTCATTTTGTCCCGGCAATAAAACCACGTTTTTGTATTCTCCAACAACATAAGGAGACGTGTTTTTGTCGATATTTCCTTGTAAACCATAAGAAGCACGTAATCTTAAAGTAGATAAATACGGGTTCTCTTTTAAGAAGCTTTCTTCAGATACCAACCAAGAACCTGAAAGAGCCCATAATGGTAAGTATTTGTATTTAGGATCTACACCAAATAAATCTGATCCGTCGTAACGCACACTACCAAAAGCAGTATATTTTCTGTTATACGTATACGATGCTGTAGCAAAAAATGAAGCAAATGCATTTTCATTCTCTGTTTTTTGGTATGTTCTGTATAAAGCCTCGTTAGCTACACTTTCGTTAGGAAAAATGATTTGCTTAGTCGTTAAAGTTGTTGGATTAAATCCAAAACCTTTGGTTGCGATAGAAGTATTGTAATTTCTTCTTAATTCGCTACCTGCCATAACTTCAACCTCATGTTTTTTGTTAAAAACAGCGCTGTAGTTTAACATCGTTTTCCAGTTGTATTGAAAAAAGTCAGTATTTGAGTTTTGAATAATTCCACCATCAGGAAGGAAATAAGTTGGAACTCCGCCGCTGAATCTTTTTGTATTTTCTCTTACTTTTCTAGTGTAGTAAGTCTCTTTATCAGCAAATTTTTCAGAAGCATTATTGTCAAATTGAAGACCAACCTGAGTTGTTGCTTTGAAGTTTTTAGTAATGTTATAATCAATATCAAGAATGGCTTTTATAGCTCTGTTTTTTAATTCGTAAGATGTGTTTTCTCTTTCTTCAAGAAAGTTAAAAGGAACATATACAGAGTTATTGCTATATCCGCTAATATCCTTATCGTAGTTAAAACTACCGTCAGCATTTGTAGGTGTTAAATAAGGGTTTACATTTCTTGAATAATTTGCAGGATTTGTAAACGCATCTGTATCTGATACATACGATTTTGTTGTACTTTGAGAACCAAAAATACTAACACCAACACGTAATTTATCACTTACTTCAAAGTTGTTTTTCAACGTAAGGTTGTATCTGTTATATCCGGTTCCAATTGTAGTTCCTTCTTCATCATAAGCACCAAGAGAGAAGTAGTAATCAGATTTTTCTCCACCACCGGATAAGCTCAAACCATATTGTGTATTTACGGCATCCTGATACAATAAATTACCCCAGTTTGTATTGTTGTTTCTTAATGTGTTGATTGCGTTTTGAGAATCTGTGCTCAAAGACGAAAAACCTCCCGCTCTGTAAGCTCCTAATTCATTAGCCCCATTTAGAATGCGGGAAACTTGTCCGCCGGTATCTCTGTAAGTTAAATTTGCATCAGAAGCCATTGCTAATTCTAAGTCTACTTTTTGAGATGAATTCATTAAGTTTAATTTAGAAAAATCAGGTCTTTGCGTAAGGAAAGTATTCGTAGTAAAATTTACTCTCATATTTCCTTTTTTACCTTTTTTAGTAGTCACAACGATAACTCCGTTTGCAGCTCTTGCACCGTAAATAGCAGTTGCCGAAGCATCTTTTAAGATCGTAATATCTTTAATATCTTCAGGATTTAAACCTGCAATAGAAAAGTTAGTCAATTGATCAATATTGTCTTTATCGTAGTTTTGCGGAACATCATTTCCTTCAAGAGGCAAACCATCTAAAACCCATAACGGATCTTGTGGCCCTGAAAGCGAAGCAGTACCACGAATTCTCACTTTCGCGATTGTACCAGGAGCTCCGGTTGCCTGCGTAACGGCAACACCCGTAACCTGACCAATTAATAATTGATCAATACTGGCAACACCCGCTTGTTGAATGTCGATCATGTTTGCTTTACCAACAGCAGAAGTAAGTTTTCTGGTTTCGATTTTTTGGTAACCCGTAACCACAACCTCTTTCAATTCTGCGGTTTCAGATTTTAAACCAACATTGTAGTTTTTTTGATTTGTAACTTCAAGAGATGTAGACTCATAGCCGATATAAGTTACCCTTAAAAACTTAACGTTACCATTTATTTGTAATGTAAATGTACCATCAAAATCAGTAACGGTACCAAGGCTTGAACTTTGAATTACGCCTTTTTGCTGTGTGCTGTTTGAAATAGAAGCATTTTCAACAAAGACAGATACACCATATAAGGGCATCCCATCTTTAGAATCGGTTACTTTTCCTTTAATCGTTCTGGTTTCCTGGGCATACCCGGACAGGGCAAGGAGAAAACTCAGCATGTAAAATAGATTTTTCATTCTGGAATTTGGGTTTGGTTAAAAATTTTATAATGTGTTGTTTAATGCTCTTTCTATACGCTGAATCAGGTCGAAATAATGGTTTTTGGTTTCCTGATTTCCAATACTTCTTTTTGATTTTAATAATTGCAAAACCTGATTTAATTCTCCTTTTTTATCAGATGTAACTTCCGAAACTCTTTTTAAAGAAGATTGATTAATGTTGCGTGCCATTTTCGAATTATCTAAATAATCACACAACTGAGGCATGCTTAGGTTTTCCTGAATTTCGATACTCTTTTTAGGCTCCGTTTTTTCAAAAAGTTTATTTGTTGATACAATTAAAACATCAACATAATTTTTCTGAGTCAGACGTTCCAAAATTGTCAATGATTTATTTTGAATCGTCGAAGCAAAAATATTCTGGCGTAACGTTTTAAATAATTGCGTTACCGTAAACACATTTTCTTTCGTTTCGTTACGCTGAAATAATTCGTTTTCAGTAATTCGCAACAAACGATCATCGCTTAACATACTGTACAATATTCCATATTGAAGCTCTCTTGCCAATGTGTAAGGCGTATATTCGTAAGGTCCAAGCGGAGAATCTTTTAAAGGATTTGTTTTATCCAAAATCGCATTAAAAAACAACCATTCAGGAAGCGCAATACTATTTTTTAATAAATAAGCAACCGCTCTTTTTTGCACCGCAGCCGGTACCGGAATATAACTCGCTTTATTATCGCCGTGAACGGTAGTGTTTAAATAAATACCGCCAAGATTGCTTAATACATGATAGTTATACAAATTCCATTGACCAATTGCGCCAATATAAAGTTTACCTGTTCCGTAATACGATTCATCTTTATCATACGTCCATTCCAGAATATGACTTACAACCCTTTTTAAGTTTTTAAGCCCATATTCGCTGGCTTTCATGGCATCATTTCCTAAATCTTCAGATTGTGAACGCGGATCAATTGTGGCATCTCCGTCTTGTTGTTCTCCGTAAAAATAAATTGGATCATCCTGATGTTTCGTAATCAAAGCGTTTAAAGCAGCATGTTCCTCATTTTCATTCGCGTACCATCTGTAACCCCATTCGATGGCGTATTTGTCATATTCACCAATTTTTGGCGTAATGGCTTCTACATTATCTTCCGGCTGAGCGATATAATTATATCGTGCATAATCCATGATAGAAGGAGCAGTTCCGCCCATTTTTGCCGTAAAATCCTTAGAACGAAGCGATTCTACATCATAAGCAAATGAAGCGCCCATATTGTGTTTTAAACCAAAGGTGTGACCTACTTCATGAGACGAAACAAAACGAATTGCTTCTCCCATATGTTCATCACTAAATTTATTTCCTCTTGCTTTTGGATCGATTGCACCCGTTTGTATGCGCATCCAGCTATGAAGTGACGTCATCACATTATGCCACCAAATAATATCTGATTCTATAATTTCGCCACTTCTAGGATCAACAACCGCTGGTCCCATCGCATTAGATTTTTGCGATGCAACATAAGTGATAACAGAATAACGAACGTCATCTATATCAAAATCAGTGTCTTCATCAGTAGGTTCTTTGGCAATAACCGCATTTTTAAAGCCTGCTTTTTCAAATGCAATTTGCCAGTCACGAACCCCTTCGATGATATAAGAGCGCCATTGTTTAGGAGTCGAAGGATCGATGTAGTAAACAATAGGCTTTTTTGGCTCTACTAATTCGCCATTTTTATATTTTTCAATGTCCTCTTTTTTAGGCTCTAATCTCCAGCGAGTAATCAATTCCTTCTCACGCATTGCCTGTTGGTCATCGCTAAAATACCAGTGTTTTTCTGAGAAATAACCAATGCGTTTATCCGCAAAACGGGCTTGCATTGGTGTTTTATCCAACAAAATAATATTACTTGTTACGCCAAGAGTAACCGAAAGGGCAGGACCGCCTTCGGCAACAGAAGTCGTAAGCTGAGATTTAACCACAATATTATTTGGAAACGTCTTCACACTTTCTATATACGAAAGCTCTGATTTTACAGATCCGCCAAGACCAATATTGCTTAAAACATCATTAAAACTCTTTTGTTTTCCGTCAAAAACTTTATTTGCTTTAATTACAATCGAAGTAGAATCATTATTTTTTGTTTCAATATCAAAAACTTCGATAATTGATTCTGAGAAATTGCTGTTTACCGATGCTGTAATTGCGTCTCCAACAGGCGAAGAAACTTTTGGGACAGATGACTTTACCCAAACTTTTTTTGCAACAAGATCTTTATGAAAAGTAATAATCTTGTTTTCGTAATTTATTCCTTTATTAAGTCCGGCATCGTTAACCGGCATTGGAACATTAGAAAGTTTATTAACTACTAAAAATTCCCTTTGAAAAAGCGAATCGTTTATTTCTAAATATAAATCTGTTTTAACCTGAATGGTATTGAACAAGCCTTTTTTGAAAGTTCCCTTTTTAATAAGGTCGTTGTAATTTTTCCCTTTTGAAGATTTAAGGGAATCTGCAGCTTGTTCTGTATTTTCTTTGTCTTTTTTATTCTTTTTTTGAGAAACCACAGAACATGTACTTAATAGCGCTGCTACTAAAACAATGTTTTTCAGATTCATCAATATTGCCTTTTCCCTCATTGTGAAAGTTAAGTTTAAGTTAATTTTTGTCGAAAATATTCGATAAATTATGTTAAAAAAAACAAAATGGAGTGAGTGGCTTTTTTTTGGGAGTGAATGTTTTCTTTTTATCCAATTAGAGGTAAAATGCAAGTAAATTTCCCGTCTTTTTTGTAAGCTCGAAAATCATTTTTAGCATAAAAAGTATAAATACTTTCTAAATATTTATGACCAAATTGTGACCCCTTTTCGGAGTTTTGTTTTTCATTTAGATTATTGGTGATAATAACCTCGGTTTCTCTAATTTCAATACTAATTTCCAACGGATTTTCATCTGAAGCAATATTGTGTTTTAGAGCATTTTCTATCGCAATCTGAAAAGCCAGATACGGAACTTTTTTCGACAGAACATTCTCATCATCAACGATATCAACCGTAAAAATGAATTCTTTTTTAAACCTTGTCTGCTGTAAAAAAATGTACTTTTCTATAAAAAGAAGTTCCTCCTGCAGCGTCACAATATTTTGCAACGGCGGATTAATTAAGTAGCGGTAAATCTTAGAAAGATTGAGCGTAAATTTTCGTGCAACGCCTGTATCGCTGTCAATAAGCATATAAAGTGAGTTTAGCGAATTGAATAAAAAATGAGGATTAATTTGTTCTTTCAGCTGTTGCAACTGTATCAGTGCTTTCTCTTTATTTATCTTTTCATTTTCTAACAGAAGTCTGTTCTTTTCTCTCGAAAGAATGGCTTTTTCGCGGAATGTTTTTTTGTTAAAAATGGTAAAAAGATAAAAAAACAAAATCAGTATCGAAGTCGTGATAACATATATTAAAGAAGCGTATTTTTTTACAGAATCGACATCTTCATTTCCAATTTCTTTTGGTGAGTTTACAGAAATATACCAATTCGTGTTTTTTACATTAAGCCGTTTTGTATAGCGCACAATATCCAATTTCAGATATTCTGATAACGCTATTTTTTTGCCGTAAAACTCGTCATTGATAAAAGTAGTATCAGCCGAAGTCAGGTTGGCAATCTTAAAAGCATTCTTTTCTAAAAGGTTTATTTCAGGATGATAAATAATAGTTCCATGTTCATCAAAAACAAAAGCATAATTGGGTAAATTTTGGTTGATCGTATAAAAATAAGATTGCAGTGCTTTAAGATCCACATCAAAACCATATCGAACGATGGTGCCGTTTGCAGCAACCGACTTAAAATAAATACGCCAAAAAAAGTTTTCTTTGTCTTTTATAATAGCGCCGGATTGATTTTTGGCATTATTTTTAAGAATAAAATCTTTTATAGAAGCATCACGATTTGCATTGTTTTTAGAAGTTGTAAATTCTATTTTATTATTGTTAATCTGAAACCAGGTGTTTTTAATCAAACTATCATTGGTATGAATCGTGCTTAAAACTCTTAAATGATCTGCCAGATTTTCAGCATTACTAATTTTAATAATATGATCGAGCTCTTTTTGAGTTTCCAGAAAACGGGAGAATTCCTGTTGCACGACTTCTTCTCGTTTAAGAAAATTTCGTTTGGTACTTTCCGTATTTGATTTTTCGGTGATTTGAGTAATTAAATTACTTAATACATAAATAGAAAGTAACGTAAGCGCAATAAAAACGATTCCTAAAATGATAAAGTTACGACCTGAAAAGATATTTTTTAAAGAGAATTTCAAAGATGTTTTTAAATAAAGGGAATACTGTTAGCGGATTTTTTTGGCATTTTTTGCCCGGCAAATATAGTATTTTCTTTTAAACCGTTTTGATTTTTCGCTTCGGATATTGTTGATAATCAGATTGAAAGAATTTTACTCCTTATTTTTTAAATCTATCGATCAAACTGTGGTGTGTAATTTTTATATGTAGTCCCTATGGGACAATTGTTACATTCTAATTTAATTTCTACCAATATTTAACTCCTAAAGGAGTATTTGATTTTGTACCTCGTAGAGGTTAAATGTTGGTAGAAAAAATGTTCCGGTTATACAATTGTCCCGTAGGGACTAAACAAACATAATCACAATGTATCTCGTTCTTCGGGATGACAAAAACGCAGGTTCTGTCATCAAATTTTAGATTTTAAACGGCTTAAAGTTTCCTGCGAAATATTAATATATGATGCCACGATTTTATTTGGCAGGCGCTTTACAATCGTTGGGTTTACTTGCAAAAGCTGATGGTATCTTTCTAATGCATCCATTGTAGTAAACGACATTAATCGGTTTGAACTATTAACGTAAGCCTTTTCGAGATAAACAGAATAAAAGGCGCGCCATTGCGGAATCGTTTCCATCAAATAATTAAAATCGTCATGGCTAATGCTTAAAAGTTCTGATTTTTCGACTACCTGAATATATTCTGCCGAAGGAGATTTTGTAATAAAACTTACCAAAGCCGTTGCCAGCTGATTTTCGAAAGCAATATATCGCGTAACATCTTTTCCTTCTTCATTAATAAAAAAAATTCTTAAACAACCCTTGCCAACAAAAAAACTCTGTTGGCTGGTTTGTCCCTGAGAAAGCAAAAGATCATTCTTTTTATGTTTTAAAGGTTTAAAATAAGAAAGAATGGTATTTAAATCTTCATCGCAAATCTCGATATTCTTTTTAATGTAATGACCAAGCTGTTCGTATATCATCTTAAATGTAGTCTGCCACAAATTTACGGTAATAGGCAATATCTTCTATCGATAAAACTATTAAATCGTGCTGCTCTGCAAAGCTAATTATTTTGTCAAGTTTGGCCATCGTGCCATCTTCATTCATTAGTTCACACAAAATCGCCTGAGGTTTTAAGCCCGCTAATTTCATTAAATCGATACTTCCTTCCGTGTGTCCGTTTCTTTCGAGAACGCCGTTTTTCTTTCCACGAAGCGGAAAAATGTGTCCCGGTCTTGCCAAATCTGAAGGTTTTGCATTTTCATTGCAGGCGGCTTTAATCGTGGTTATTCTGTCTGCCGCAGAAACTCCTGTTGTAACGCCTTTTGCAGCTTCGATAGTAATTGTAAACGGAGTTTGAAAACTGCTTGTATTTTCGTGCACCATATAAGGCAAATCCAATGCATCGGCTTTTTCATTTGTCAGGCAAAGACAAACAATTCCGCTGCATTCACGAATCATCAAAGCCATATCGGCAACATTCATATGTTGAGCAGAAAAAATCAAATCGCCTTCATTTTCCCTGTCTTCGTCATCGGTAAGTAAAATGCCTTTTCCGTTTTGCAAATGTTTTAAAGCATTTTCTACGCGTTCATAACTGGTTAAACCAAATTTTTCTAACGGACTTATTAATGTATCTATCATTGTTATGGATTCTATAATTAAATTTTACCCCGCAAATCTAAAGTTGTTTTAAATCGGAAAGTTTGATGTAAGTCAATAAAATAAAATAAAAAAAATAATAAATAAAAGAATGCTCATTCATTTATTATTTTATCTTTGTCAAAAATTGAGTTGCATGAGAGTAAGAGATATTGATAAGGAAAATTTGGTGATCGAAAATGCGATTGATCAAATTGTACGAGACGGATTTCAGGGTTTTAGTATGAACAAATTAGCAAAAGCCTGTAATATTTCCGTCGCGACTTTATATATTTATTACAAAGACAAGGATGATTTGATTCAGAAAATAGGCGGCAAAATTGCATTAAAGTTTTTTGCGGGAACGATTAAAGATTTTTCGCCGGATATGTCGTTTGAAGAAGGTTTGTGGAGACAATGGGAAAACCGCGCCGACTTTACCATGAAATATCCAAAAGAAGTTGCATTTTTTGAAATTATTAAACATTCGCCTCACTCAGAAGCTATTTTAGACACTATTAAAGAGTTCTCAGATTTCAGGGCTATTATGAAACAGTTTATAGATAACGGACTGGAAAATAAAGAGCTAATTCCGATGTCATTTGAAGCTTTTTGGAGTATCGCCTACGGGCCGTTATACACTTTGTTGAACTTTCATACCGAAGGAAAAAGTTTGGGAGGAAAACCATTTGTGTTAACCAAAGAAATAATGAAAGAAGCCTTTCAGGCTGCAGTAAAAGCTTTAAAACCATGAAAAATTATGGAAACAGATTTACAAAAAATACATATTTTTAAAACAAATATTGATAAAATATATCCGGATTGTGCCATAAATACAACATTAGGCAATCATAAAGATATTCAGCAATGGAGCGTCGATTGCGAAGATGTCGACCGTGTACTTCGTGTTGTTTCAGAAACACTCGAGCCGGAAATAATTATCAATATCATCAATCAACTTGGCCACGAGTGCCAGGAATTAACCTAATCAAAAAATACAAACCGTTAAAATGGAAAAAACTAAAATAGAAGTTCCGGCTTTTACTTCCAACCAAAAAATAATTATTGCCATACTGGCGCTCTTACAATTCACTGTTATACTCGATTTTATGGTCATTTCTCCGTTGGGAGATATCCTGATGAAAACATTAGACATGACAACGGCAAACTTTGGTTTTGCGGTTTCGGCTTATGCATTTAGTGCCGGGGTTTCGGGATTGCTTGCTGCGGGTTTTGCAGATAAGTTTGACAGAAAAAAACTCCTCATATTCTTTTACACCGGATTTATAATTGGTACTGTTTTTTGTGCCCTTTCTACAAGTTACCAAATGCTGTTAATGGCAAGAATCGTTACCGGACTTTTTGGCGGTGTAATTGGTTCTGTTTCATTAGCTATTGTGACTGATTTATTCGTTATTCAGCAAAGAGGCCGTGTTATGGGTTTTATTCAAATGGCATTTGCAACAAGCCAGATTTTAGGTATTCCCGTAGGATTATATTTTGCCAATAACTGGGGCTGGCATTCGGCATTTATTATGATCGCCGTTTTAGGATTGCTTATTTTAATTGCAATTTTAACCCAAATGAAACCAATCACCAAACATTTAGAATTGCAATCAGACAAAAGTCCGTTTTTGCACCTTTGGCATACGCTTAGCAACAAACAATATCAGATAGGTTTTACGTCAATTGCGTTTCTTTCTGTTGGAGGTTTTATGTTACAGCCCTTTGGAAGTGCGTTTTTGGTAAACAATATTCATATTAGCCAGCTCGAATTGCCAATGGTATTTTTCTTTACCGGAATTTCAGTATTATTTATAATGCCTTTAGTTGGAAAATTAAGTGATAAAGTAAGCAAGTTTAAATTGTTTGCCGCAGGATCTGTAATTTCAATCGTTATGATTTTAATTTACACCAACTTAAATCCAATTCCGCTATGGGAAATCGTCGTAATCAACATGATTTTATTTATGGGAATCATGAGCCGAATGATTCCTGCAACAACGCTAAATACAGCAATTCCTGAAATGAAAGATCGTGGCGCCTATATGTCGATTACATCATCATTACAGCAAATTGCAGGCGGAATTGCAGCTGTTTGTGCGGGATTTATTGTGCACCAAAAAACAAAAACATCACCTCTTGAAAACTATGATGTTCTGGGTTATGTTATTGCTGCGGTTACTTTAACCACCGTATTTTTAATGTGGAGAGTCAATCAATTGGCAAAAACAAAAGATAAAACGCTCGATGTTCCTGTTATTCTTGAATAAAGCCTAACTATTCGCATACTTAAATAAAAAGCCTTGTAAAATATTTGTTTTACAGGGCTTTTTTATGCATAATCCGCAGCTTAAATAATATATTTATTGAGTCTTATTGTCTTGTTTTTCAGTCTTTTACGGTCTATTTTCGGTTTAATTGCAATGTAAATTTGTGCACTTAAAATTAGTTTAAATCATAGCTGAAATCATGTTTAATAATCAAACAGTGATTTAAACTTTAAAGCACATTTTTATGAAAATAGTCAACTTACTATTATTTTTAGTAATGCCCTTTTTTGGAGGCATAAAAGAAAATAACACATTGTCAGATATTGAATTGGAAAGATTTAATACTCAGGTTACAGACATAAAAGCAATGATTAATTCGAACCCAAATTATAATACCAAAATTGCTTTTTTTGTTGACATGAGAATCAAATCAGCAAAAAACAGATTCTTTGTTTACGACCTGGTAAACGATAAAATTATAGATCAGGGACTTGTAGCGCACGGATCAGGTTCTGAAACCAAAATAAAAGGCGAATTGAAATTTAGTAATGAACCCAATTCTAATGCTACCTCATTAGGCAAATATGCTATTGGAAAATCATACAGCGGAATGTTCGGAAAATCATATAAATTATCCGGTTTAGACGAAACTAACAACAACGCATTAAAACGTGCGATTGTTTTACATTTTTATTCCGCAGTTCCGGAAGATGAACAGGATTATTATATTTCTAACAGCAAAGGATGTCCAATGGTAAATGAAAACTTCTTTAAAAGGCTTTCAAAAATAATTGACAGCTCTAAATCAAACATCATTTTGAGCGTTTATTACTAATAAATCCAAATGGTCAAAAGTACTTTATGAAAAGAATTATTATTAGCTAAATACCCGTATTTACTAATAATAATTCTTTTTTATTTGAATAAAAAAACGATTAGTTCAAAAAAATTGTTACAAAATCGTTTTAGTAATTGTTTTTGTATATATTTGCTAGACCATTAATAACCTTACAAACCACTAACCACTGTATGAAAAAAATCACAATAAAGGATATTGCTACAGAGGCACAAGTTTCAATATCTACAGTATCTTTTGTGATTAACGGTAAAGGTGAAAAAATGGGAATTAGCAGTTCTGTCATTAAAAAAGTACAGGATGTAGCCGAAAAACTCAATTATAGACCCAGTATGATTGCGACCAGTTTAAGAACCGGAAAAACAAGATCTATTGGACTTATTGTCGAGGATATTTCAAATCAGTTCTTTGCTGATTTGGCAAGAGTTATTGAAGATGAAGCTAAAAATATAGATTACAGAGTTTTTTATTGCAGTACAGGTGATGATGATGAACGTTCTGAAGAATTGATCCATAGTCTTTTGCAGGCAAATGTTGATGGTTTTATAATTACGCCAACACAAAATCTGGAAGAAAGCATTGATCTCCTTTTAAAATTGAAAAAACCGGTCGTATTAATTGACAGGTATTTTCCGGGACAAAGGGTAAGTCATGTTGTAATGGATAATTACGAAGCCTCAAATTCAGCCACTAAATTCCTGATTAAAAAAGGCTGCAAGCATATTGCCGTTGTCAACAATACTTCTGAAATGGTTCAGATGAAATTGCGGGAAGATGGTTATCGCGATGCCTTAAAAGAAGAAGGAATTTATAATGAAGCGCTTGTTCTTCATATGGAATACCATAGCAGCGAGGAAGCGAGAATTGAAACCGTTGTCAATTTTTTTCAAAAAAATCCTCAAATTGATGCTGTTTTATTTTTGACAAATTACATGGGACTTACAGGTCTTCAGGCTTTTAAAGATATGGGACTTAAAATTCCGAATGATATTTCAGTCATTAGTTTTGATGATCATGACAGTTTTAAATTGCATACGCCAACAATTAGCGTTATTGCACAGCCCATTAAAGAAATAGCGGTTAAATCGATACAATTGTTAATGAGTCAAATGACGGATATGGTCACATTTGATGTTGAAAAAAGTCTCAAAAAAGGAAAATTAATCGTTAGGGAATCCGTCTGATTTCGTACCGAATATAGATAAATAAAAAAACAAAGCGATTTGTTTTTTTTTAAACAGTTTACTAAATCGTTTTAGTAAATATTTAGTAAATCAAAAACATAGTATTCGATAGTCGAAAAAACGTTGAATGCCATATTAAATTGAGTTCAAATTTTTATTAATTATTTAAAACAAGCACATTACAAAACAAAACAAAATCAAAACAAATTAAACCAAAAAAATGCTTATGAAACGAATATTAGCAATGTTAGCAATGGTATTGTTCAGCAGCTTAGGAGCTCTGGCACAAAATCGATTAATAACAGGCATAGTGACAGATGCAGAGAACAAGGGAATTGTTGCTGCATCAATCGAAGTTCAGGGAAAACCATTTAGCGCAATTACAGATGCTGAAGGTCGATTTAAAATGAACGTTCCGGAAGGTAAAGTTACTTTGAGTGTAACTTCTATAGGTTTTGTATCAAAATCAGTAGTACTGCAGGAAAACGAAACGAGAATTTCGGTTGCATTAATCGAAAATGCACAGGAATTAAAAGATGTTGTAGTAACTTCATTTGGAGTTAAAAAACAAAGAAAAAGTTTAGGTTATGCCGTTGGAGAATTAAAAGGAGACGACTTAACAAAAAACAAAGAAATTAACTTAGGAAATGCACTTCAGGGAAAAATTGCCGGAGTTAACGTTTCTGCACCGGTTACAGGACCTTCAGGTTCAAGCCGTGTTGTAATTCGTGGAGCAACTTCTGCTTCGGGACTTAACCAGCCTTTGTATGTTGTAGACGGAATCCCTATTGATAACAGCCAGCAAGGAAACGCCGGAATGTACGGAGGAGCTGATAAAGGTGACGGTATGTCTTCTTTTAATCCTGATGACATCGCTTCGATGTCAGTATTAAAAGGTAGTGCGGCTTCTGCTCTTTACGGATATAGAGGATCAAATGGTGTAATTCTTATCACAACTAAAAAAGGTAAAAGCGGAACAGGAATTGGAGTAGATTTTAGTACAAATTCTACCTTTAATACACCGGCAAGTCTTTTGCACTGGCAAGATCAATATGGCGCCGGAGCGCCTGTAAATGGTGTAGCAACACGATTTACAAACTTGCAGGAACTTAGAGATTCATACTATTTTGCATGGGGAGATAAATACGACGGAACGCCTTCTTTGGCAATCGACGGAACTACAAAACCATACAAAGCTTATGGTCAGGATAATGTGGAAAATTTCTACAGAACCGGATATTCTTTTAGTAATACACTGGCAATTTCAGGCGGAAATGAAACGACAAATTTCAGGTTATCTTTCGGAAATACAAAAGACGAATCTATTTTGCCGGGAACAAATTTCGGAAGAAATAACGTGACTTTGAGTTTAAATTCGGCACCAAACAAAAAAATAAGTGTAGAAACAAACGCACAATATATTTCTGAAAAAAGTCATAACAGACCTTATTTGAATGACTCGCCAAGAAACCCGTCATTCCCGGTAACTTTTATGACTCCGGGAACAGACATTAGATGGATAAACAATGCTTATGACGAAAATGGCGGTGAAGCAGATTATTTCGGTGGAAACGTATACCACACTAATCCTTATTATGTTACACAAGAAACATTAAACGAAGATCTTAGAAAACGTTTTATAGGTTCTGCAAAAGTAAATTATAATATTACCGATAAAATTTATGCAAAAGGAGTAGTGGGTATCGACGATATTAACTATGAATATACAGAGATTGAGCCAACAGGAATTAATTACAGTCCGGGCGGATCAATTGAAAACAGAATCGAAAACCGTTCAGAAGTCAATTTTTCAGGATTTTTAGGATACAAAGGTGATATCGTTAAAAACCTTTCTTTGGATGCTTTTATTGGAGCCAACCGTCAGGATAACAGAATGAGCGGTATTAAAATGAAAGGAAACAATTTTATCGTGCCATTCAAATATTTTTATGCCAATACACAGCCTGATAAAACAGAAAAATTGTTTTCAGAAAGTGAAGTAAACTCTCTTTTTTATTCAGCCGATTTAGGGTATAAAGATTTCTTATATGTAAGTTTAACAGGTCGTGAAGATTGGTTTTCGACTTTAGATCCATCAAATAACAGTATTTTTTATCCATCTGTGAGCACCAGTTTTATTTATTCTGAAATAATTAAATTACCGGAATGGATGTCTTATGGTAAATTAAGAGCAGGCTGGGGTAACGTAGGAGGCGCATTGCCGGATGCTTATGCATTGTCATTAACATACACAACTCCAGACGGACAAACAGATTCGCAAGGACAGCCAATTTTAGGTATTAACGGAGACACAGTGCCAAACAAATACTTAAAACCTTATAATGTAAGTACAATCGAATTTGGTTTTGAAAACACATTTTTCAATAACAGAGTAAGTACAGATTTGACTTTCTACCAAAAAAGAACCACAAACGATATTGCTGATGCTGATATTTCTAAAGCTTCCGGTTTTAGAACTACAAAAATCAATGTGGGAGAAATTTTAAACAAAGGAGTTGAATTTGCTATCAATGTAAAAGCAGTAAAAACACCAAGTTTTACATGGAGCGTTGGTTACAATTTTGCGTATAATAATAGTGAAGTGGTGAATCTTTCTGATAAAATTCCAACCAAATTATTAGATGATAACAGAGATGCAAGAGCTTCTGTAGTATTAGAAAAAGGGCAGCCTTTTGGCGTAATCAAAGCGTATGATTATTTAAGAGATGCAAACGGAAATATTGTACTTGACCCAAGTGGTAAATTCCTTAGAGGAAACTTAATTATTGCAGGACAAGGTGTTGCGCCAACTTCTATGGGACTTTCTAATGATTTCTCCTATAAAAATTTCACACTTTCGGTTTTCGTAGATGCTAAATTTGGAGGCGAAATCTATTCGGCTACAAACCAGTTAGGAATGCGTTACGGATTATCTGAAGCGTCACTTCCGGGTCGTGAAGGCGGCGTTGCAGTAACAGGAACAGATACAAACGGAAATGCTGTAAACACAAACGTTTCTGCATACGATTACTGGAGAAGTTATAGCGATGTAACATCAAATTTTGTTTACGATGCTGATTTTGTAAAATTAAGAGCGATTTCTTTTGCTTATAATTTTCCAAAAACATATTTGTCAAAAACACCATTTCAATCGATTAGTTTAGCATTTTCTGCACATAATTTATGGACTATTTATGACAAAGTGCCAAACATTGATCCGGAGTCAAACTATAATAATAGTAATGCTCAGGGACTTGAAAGAGCTTCTATGCCATTAACGAGAAATTATGGTTTAACGCTTAATGTCAAATTCTAATAATAAAAAGATGAAAAATAAATTTATACAACTATTTTGTATCGCAATTGTTAGTGCAATGACATTGACATCGTGCGATAAAGGATTCGAAGAAATGAATACGAATCCAAATGCATTAACAGATCCGGCTGTAAAATCAATGTTTACACTGGCTGAAATTTATGTAGACGGACAGGATTTTTCGAATACAAGAGGAAACAATATTTATGCAGCACAAATTGTACAGCAATTTTCTTCATTAGGAGGTTCAGGTTCAAAATACACCTATTCTTCAGAATATTCAGCAGCGCTTTTTGGAGAAACATACGGAAAAGGATTAAACCAGATTTACCAGTTAATGTCTGTATTGCCTGATACTCCGGAAAATTCAAACATGATTCAGGCTTGTAGAATCATGAAAGTTTTCTTGTTCCAAAAATTGACAGATACTTATGGTGAAGTTCCTTATTTTGAAGCCGGAAAAGGATATAACGGAAATATTTTTACCCCAAAATATGATACGCAGGAAGCCATTTACAATGATCTTTTAAAAGAATTAGACGAAGCCGGAAACACTTTAGACGCAAGTAAATCTTTTGCCGGTGCCGCAGATTTGTATTACCAAAGCGATGTTGCAAGATGGAAAAAACTAGCCAACTCATTAATGTTGAGAGTTGCAATGCGTTTGTCTAAAGTAAATCCTGCCAAAGCAAAAGAATATGTAGAAAAAGCGGCTGCAAAAGGTGTTTTTACTTCAAATGATGACAGCCTTGTTTTAAAACATGACGCTGCTCCTGCGGGAGTTAAAACAAACCCAATAACATCTTCATGGGTTCGAAATGACTTAAATGGAGGAGAATCGAATATTAAATTCAGTAAAACATTTATCGATTTATTGAAAAACACAAACGATCCCCGTTTAAGAATTTACGCAAAATTAGAAGCGACAGGAGACAACAATCCGGCACATCAGCAAGGACTTGCAAATGATGCAAAAGAATTTCCGGGAGGAGACAAAAAATTGTTCTCAGATCCTAATACGTCAACCGTATTACGTTTAGACGCTCCAACTTTAATTATGTCGTATGCCGAAGTACAATTTATATTGGCAGAAGCAGCAGTAAAAGGCTGGAATGTTGGCGGAAGCGCACAGCAATATTATGAAAGCGGCGTAAAAGCGGCGATGGAAGTATTGACCATTTTTGGAGATAAAGTTCCAGCCGTTACAAGTGCAGAATACAACACTTATATTACCACTTATCCTTTTAAATCTGCCGGAACTGAGGCTCAAAAAATCGAACAGATTATCACCCAAAAATGGATTGTATTATTGTTCAATGGTTTTGAAGCATTTTCAGAATACAGAAGAACAGGATATCCTGTTTTAGTTCCTGTTAATGATCCAACAGGAGAAACAAACGGAACAATTCCGAGAAGATTAATTTATGATCAGTCAGAATTGCTTACCAATGCAGCAAATTATAAAGAAGCAATCCAACGCCAGGGTCTGGATTTATTAACAACCAGAGTTTGGTGGGATAAACAATAGTTTAAATTGATTAATTAGTTGAGTTTTTGACTAAGCCGGGCAGGATTACCTGTACCTCGCCCGGCTTTTTTTTTAAAAGGAGTTTTTTAAGGTTCAAAGGTTCAAAGGAACAAAGGTTCAAAGTCTCTGAGTTTCTAAGTTTTGTAAACTTTGTTTAACCTTGCGTACTTTTCGGTAAATTTATATTCAAATATTTTCAGAAAAAATCCGCTTAAATCTGCGTTATCCGCGTTCTATTATCACTTGCAGTAAAAAATAAAAAATGAAATTTATAAAAAGCTTTTATTGGTTAATATGTATTTGTATTGCGAATTTCTCGTTTGTAATCAATGCTCAAAACATTGATTTGAAAGAAGATTGGCAATACCGAGAAATTCATACCGATAAATGGTTTCCTGCAACAGTTCCCGGAGAAATTCATACCGATTTATTGCATAATAAAATAAT
This sequence comes from Flavobacterium sp. N1736, assembly GCF_025947065.1. Classification (NCBI taxonomy): domain Bacteria; kingdom Pseudomonadati; phylum Bacteroidota; class Flavobacteriia; order Flavobacteriales; family Flavobacteriaceae; genus Flavobacterium; species Flavobacterium sp. N1736. The sequence goes on along the minus strand of NZ_CP109994.1, from coordinate 2,491,609 downwards.
TCCCGATCCATTTTATCGGGACAACGAAAAAAAAGTACAATGGATTGAAAAGAAAGATTGGGAATATAAAACCACTTTTCAGGTCAATTCATCGCTGTTAAAAAAGAAAAATACAGAACTCATTTTTGATGGTTTAGATACCTATGCAACCGTTTACTTAAACAATCAATTGGTTTTAAAAGCCGATAATATGTTTCGGCAATGGCGTGTTGATGTAAAAAAGGTTTTAAAATCAGGCAATAACGATTTGGTAATAGTTTTTAAATCGGCACAAAACGTTGTTGATTCACTTGCCAGGAAAGATTTGCCATTTGTAATTCCGGATAATCCAAGAGCGTATGTTCGTAAAGCACAATACCATTTTGGCTGGGATTGGGGACCAAAATTTACCACTTGCGGCATCTGGAAAATACCACGATTAGAAGCATTTGATGAAAAACCTGTCGATAAACCATACGTTTTAAACCGAAAAATAGAACTCATACAGCAACCGGACAGTCTTGGCAAATCGTTTTATTTTAAAATAGACGATAAACCGGTTTATATGAAAGGCGCCAATTATATTCCGTCAGATGCATTTTTATCCAGAGTTACCAAAAACGAATACGAAAAAGTAATTGCTCTCGCGAAAGATGCCAATATGAATATGCTTCGCGTTTGGGGCGGAGGAATTTATGAAGATGATTATTTTTATGATTTATGTGATAAAAACGGAATTTACGTCTGGCAGGATTTTATGTTTGCCGGAACAATGATTCCCGGAGATGATGCTTTTTTTGATAATGTAAAAAAAGAAGTTCAATATCAGGTAAAACGCCTTCGTCATCATCCAAGCATCGTTTTATGGTGTGGAAACAACGAAGCCGATGAAGCTTTTAAAAGCTGGGGATGGCAAAAAAGCATGAAAATGTCCAAACAAGATTCAACCCGTTTGTGGCACGATTACGTTCGATTGTTTCACGACAGTATCCCAAAATGGATAAAAGAAGTAGATACGAAACGACCTTATATTAGTTCGTCGCCATTATTTCACTGGTCAAATGAAAAAAGCACTACACAAGGCGACAGTCATTATTGGGGAACCTGGTGGGGATTGCAGGATGTTGAAATCACAGAGAAAAAAACAGGACGTTTTGTAAGCGAATATGGAATGCAGGCAATGCCGAATTATTCTTCTGTTGAAGCTTTTACCTTGCCGGAAGATCGATATTTATACTCCGATATTCTCGAAGCGCACCAAAAAGCCGGGAAAGGTTTCATGAAATTAGATTCTTATCTGAATCGCTATTTTATCAGTTCAGAAAAAATAAAGAAAATGACTGTTGAAGATTATACCTATCTCACGCAGTGTTTGCAATATTATGCTTTAAAAAATATTATCGGAATTCATCGTTCTAAAACGCCCTACAATATGGGAACTTTAGTCTGGCAGCTCAACGATTGCTGGCCCGTTGCAAGCTGGAGCGTAACCGATTATTACAACCGACAGCCAAAAGCAGCGTGGTATGCCATGAAAGAAGCGTACAGAGATGACAAAACACCAGAAATAGATTTAACGAGACCAATAGATTTAAAACTCGAAGACCCAAAAATAACATGGGAAATAAAAGGAAATAAAGTAGTTTTAAAATCCTCAAAATTTGCAAAATACGTATATGTTTCCATAAAAGGATATACCGGAAAATGGAGCGATAATTACATAGATTTAAAAGCAAACGAAGAAAAAACAATTTCTTTTGAAGGGGAGATAGAGAAGCCGGTTTTAAAGGTCTTTTCTTTATTTGAGGTTTTGAAAAAGTATTAATAGAGGTTCAAAGGTTCAAAGGTTCTAAGTTGCAAAGGTTCAAAGGTTTTTTGTAGAGTGCATAGCAGTGCGTCTTTAGGTTCAAAGATTAAAAAAAATATCTGCGTAAATCAGTTTAACCCGTGTCATCCGTGGCCCATTACACATTACACAAGTAAAATAAAAAATATAGAATAATGTTTATAAAGTATAATAAAACAGTTTTCATCAATATTTTAGCTATAAACCTGTTTTTTGCAAATCCTGCAATTTCACAGGAAAAGAAAACAAAAGAAAAAAATGCAGATTATACCCAATATGTAAATCCGTTTATAGGATCAGCGGGACATGGTCACGTATTTGTTGGAGCGAATGTGCCTTTTGGAGCCGTACAGTTAGGGCCTGTAAATATTTTTGAAGGCTGGGATTGGTGCAGCGGTTACAACTACGCCAGTAATACCATTTTAGGATTTACACACACGCATTTGAGCGGAACAGGAATTGGAGATTTAAACGATATTCTGTTGCTTCCGGTTTCAGGAAAAGTGCCGCTTTTTAAAGGCACAAAAGAAGATATGACAAACGGTTACGGTTCTTATTTCTCTCATGAAAATGAAATCAGCAAACCGGGTTATTACAGTGTTTTATTGGATAAATACAAAATAAAAGCAGAATTAACAGCCAGCGAAAGAGTTGGTTTTCATAAATATACTTTTAATTCTGCAACAGATTCTCATATTTTAATTGATCTTGCCGACGGAATAGGATGGGATAAACCGGTGAAAACATTCATCAAAAAAATAAATGAAACTACACTTGCCGGTTATCGCTTTTCGACAGGATGGGCGGCTGATCAGCGTATTTATTTTACGATAGAATTTTCAGAACCAATTTCAAATTTAGCTTTATACGATGATAAAACGGCTGTTTCAGGAAATGAAGGAGAAGGTTTAAAAATGAAAGCAATCGTAGATTTTACCGCTTTAAAAAACAAACAGGTTTTAGTAAAAGTAGGCATTTCTCCGGTGAGTTATGAAAACGCTTCTGCCAATATAAAAGCCGAGATTCCGAATTGGGATTTTGAAAATACAGTAAAAGAAGCCACTTCAAAATGGAACAAAGAATTAGGTAAAATTCAGATAAAAGCGAATGATAAAACCATGAAAGTTTTTTATACTTCGCTGTATCACACCGCTTTTGCGCCTTCTATTTTTAATGATGTAAACGGAGATTATCTGGGAACCGATAAAAAAGTATACGAAAAAGCAAATTTTACCAATTACACCACTTTTTCACTTTGGGATACATATCGCGGTTTACATCCGTTATACACCATTACGCAGCCCGATAAAATCAATGATATTGTAAAATCATTTCTGGCGATTTACGAACAGCAGGGAAGATTACCAGTTTGGCATTTAATGGGCAATGAAACCAATACGATGAACGGAAATCATTCGATCGCCGTTATTGTCGATGCTTATTTAAAAGGCTACAGAAATTACGATGTTAATTTAGCCTACGAAGCCATTAAAAAAACGGCAATGCAAACGCGCGACGGAATGGATTATGTGCAGAAACTGGAATATATTCCTGCCGATAAAATGCTTGAATCTGTTGGAAATGCTTTAGAATATGCGATTGATGATTATTGTGTGGCGCAAATGGCAAAGTCTTTAAACAAAACCGAAGATTATACATATTTCACGAAAAGAGCGAATTTATACAAATTGTATTTTGATAAGGAAACGACTTTTATGCGTGGCAAATTAACCGATGGAAATTGGAGAACACCCTTTAATCCGCTTTCATCTGCACATCGAAAAGACGATTATGTAGAAGGAAATGCGTGGCAATACACGTGGCTCGTGCCTCAGGATCCGTATGGTTTAATCGATTTATTTGGAAGCGAAAGTAAATTTTCAGCCAAATTAGATGCACTTTTTCTACAAACAGAAAAAGTAGAAGGTGAAGAAGTTTCGCCGGATATTAGCGGATTAATTGGTCAATATGCACAGGGAAATGAGCCAAATCATCATATTCCGTATTTGTATGCATACGCCGGAGAACCTTGGAAAACAGCCAAATTAATTCGTGAAATTGATGAAAAATTCTATTCCACAAAACCGGACGGATTATGCGGAAATGAAGATTTAGGGCAAATGTCGGCTTGGTACGTTTTATCTTCAATGGGATTTTATTCTGTTAATCCCGCAAACGGAATTTATGTTTTAGGAAGTCCGTTGGTAAACGAAGCAGTAATTCATCATAAAAAAGGAATTTCATTTACAATAAAAGCAATCGATAACAATGCTGAAAATATCTATATTCAAAAAGCAGCATATAACGGAAAACCGTATACAAAATCATTCATCACACAAGATATGATAGTAAAAGGAGGAGAGTTAAAATTGTTTATGGGAAGTAAACCTTCGACAACTTTTGGAGTGAAAAAAGAAGACAGACCTTTGTAGATTTAAGATTTAAGATTTTAGAATATAGATTTTAGAATATAGATTTTAGAATATAGATTTTAGATTTAAGAAGGTTCTTAGTTTACAGTCGCAGTTTTCAGTTTCCTAACAGGTTTTTAAAACCTGTTAGGTATAATTTAAGTTTTCAGGTTTACGTAAGCTTTCCTGCAAGGTTTTCAAAACCTTGTAGGTATTATTAAGTTTTCAGTTCCTAACAGGTTTTTAAAACGTGTCAGGTATAATTTAAGTTTTCAGGTTTACATAAGCTTTCCTGCAAGGTTTTCAAAACCTTGTAGGTATTATTAAGTTTTCAGTTCCCTGACAGGTTTTTAAAACCTGTCAGGAATAAAATAAGTTCTCAGATTTACGTAAGGCATTTTAGAAGAAGCATAACATACCTGTAAGGTTTTGAAAACCTTGCAGGATAAAAATTTAAGTTTTCAGGTTACGTTAGATTTTAGAATGTAGAATATAGAATATAGATTTTAGAGGTGTTTTTTTAGTCACAGTTTTCAGATCACATTTTACAACACACAATTCACACAAAATGAAAATAAAGAGTTTAATTTTTTTAGGGCTGTTACAATGCTGCATTTTTGTAAATGCACAAGTTAAAACTTTAGACCCGGCAGACTATGTAAATCCGTTAATGGGAACAGAATCATTGCCGAATCTTTCTAACGGAAATACGTATCCTGCAATTTGCAGACCTTGGGGAATGAATTTCTGGACGCCGCAAACGGGTAAAATGGGAGACGGCTGGGCTTATACCTACACCGCCGAAAAAATTAGAGGATTTAAACAAACACATCAGCCATCGCCGTGGATGAACGATTACGGACAGTTTTCGATTATGCCCGTAACCGGAAAATTAGTTTTTAACGAAGCCGACAGAGCAAGTTGGTTTAGCCATAAAGCTGAGGTTTCAAAGCCATATTATTACAGCGTTTATCTGGCAGATTACGACGTTACAACAGAAATTACAGCTACAGAAAGAGCGGCGCATTTTCAAATAACATTCCCTGAAAACGATCAGTCATCCATAGTTGTTGATGCTTTTGATAAAGGATCGTATATCAAAATAATTCCTTCTGAAAATAAGATTATCGGATATACAACCCGTAATAGCGGTGGCGTTCCAACGAACTTCAAGAACTATTTTGTGTTAGTTTTCGACAAGCCATTTGCGTCAAATTATACGTGGCATGATAAAACGCTGGAAAAAGATAAACTGGAAAAAACAAATAATCATGTCGGTGCCGTTGTTAATTTTAAAACTAAAAAAGGAGAAATAATAAACGTAAAAGTAGCTTCATCCTTTATCAGCGCAGATCAGGCAGAATTGAATTTAAAGAACGAATTAGGTTCGGCATCATTTCAGGAAACAGTGGCAAATTCTAAAAAAGAATGGAATACTGTTTTAGGTAAAATTGATGCAGAAGGAGGAAGCGATGAACAATTAAAAACATTCTATTCCTGTTTATACAGAACAGTTTGTTTTCCTCAAAAGCAATACGAAATAAATGCAAGCGGCGATATTGTGCATTACAGCCCTTATAACGGAGAAGTTTTGCCTGGATATATGTATGCAGGAACCGGTTTTTGGGATACTTTTCGAGCGCTGTATCCATTGCTTAATTTGGTTTATCCTTCCATAAATAAAGAAATGCAGGAAGGTTTAATAAACGATTATAAAGAAGGCGGATTTTTACCGGAATGGTCAAGTCCCGGTTTTAGAAATGTGATGGTCGGGAACAATTCTGCCTCTGTAGTTTCAGATGCTTATATCAAAGGATTAAGAGGTTATGATATTAATAAACTCTATGAAGCTTTAGTTCATGGTGCCAATAATGAAGGGCCAATGAGCGCCGTAGGTCGAAAAGGAGTTTCGTATTACAACACTTTAGGATATGTTCCTTACGATGTAAATATCAATGAAAATGCAGCGAGAACCTTAGAATACGCTTATGATGATTTTGCGATCTGGAAATTGGCAAAAGCCTTAGATCGTCCTAAAAAGGAAATTAATTTGTTCGAAAAAAGAATGCTGAATTATAAAAATCTGTACAATCCTGCAATCGGTTTAATGAGCGGCAGAAATAAAGACGGAAGTTTTCCCGCCAATTTTAATCCGTTTAAATGGGGAGATGCTTTTACAGAAGGAAATGCGTGGCATTACAGCTGGAGCGTTTTTCATGACATACAGGGTTTGATTGATTTAATGGGCGGCGAGAAAAATTTTACAGCAAAATTAGACGCTGTTTTTACAACACCTCCCGTTTTTGACGACAGTTATTACGGATCTGTAATTCATGAAATTCGCGAAATGCAAATCATGAATATGGGACAATATGCGCACGGAAATCAGCCCATTCAACACATGATTTATTTGTATAATTATGCAGGCGAACCGTGGAAAACACAATATTGGTCGAGAGAAGTAATGAATCGTTTGTATAAACCAACTCCTGATGGTTATTGTGGAGACGAAGATAACGGACAAACTTCGGCATGGTATATTTTTTCTGCAATGGGATTTTATCCCGTTTGTCCGGCAACAGACGAATACGTTCTTGGCGCGCCGTTATTCAAAAAAATAACACTGCAATTAGAAAACGGAAAGCAATTGATTATAAACGCTCCGGATAATTCAGATATCAGCAGATATGTTCAGGAATTAAAATGGGATAATTCAACGTATACAAAAAATTATATCAATCATTTTGATCTTTTAAAAGGCGGTGAATTAAATTTTGATATGACAAGTTCTCCTAATTTACAAAGAGGAACCTCAAAAAACGATTATCCCTATTCTTATTCAACTTCAAAATAATACTATGAATTCACGTAGAAAATTTATAAAAAATACAGGCATTTTTTCAGCAGGATTATTAGCAATTCAAGCAGATGCTTTTGGATTTAATTCAGATACTTTCAACTTCGCATTAAAAGATTTTATCAGCAAACGTCCACCGTTGGCAGAGCGAAAATTTACAAGTCCGGCGATAGAAGCAGCCATTGTTAAAATCAAAAAACAAATAGCAAATCCGGAATTGGCGTGGCTGTTTGAAAACTGTTTTCCCAATACATTAGACACCACAGTTGAGTTTGAAATTATTGACGGAAAACCGGATACGTATGTCATCACCGGCGATATTGATGCAATGTGGCTTCGCGATAGTACAGCCCAAATCTGGCCTTATATTCCGTTTGTAAAAGAAGACAAAAAACTTGCAGAATTAGTAAAAGGCGTGATTAATCGTCAGGCGAAATGTATTTTATTAGATCCGTATGCGAATGCTTTTTATAAAGATTTTACAAAAGAAAGCGAATGGAAAAATGATTTAACCAAAATGCAGCCCGGAATTCACGAACGTAAATGGGAAATTGACAGTTTATGTTACCCAATTCGTTTAGCACACGGATATTGGAAGGAAACCGGAGATTTAAGCATGTTCGATAAACAATGGAAAGAAGCCATGCTTTTGGTGCTTCAAACCTTTAAAGAACAACAAAGATTAGATGGAAAAGGCGGTCCGTACAGTTTTCAGAGACAAACCGCGTGGGCAACAGATGGCGTTCCGTTGGGTGGTTATGGATATCCCGTAAAACCTTGCGGATTAATCGTTTCCACTTTCAGACCAAGCGACGACAGTACATTGTTTGGATATTTAATTCCGAGTAATATGTTTGCTATTGAAGTTTTGGGTTATTTAATCGAAATCTTCTCGTTGCCGGCAATGTTAGACAAGGATTTAGTGGCAAAAGCTACAGCATTAAGAAATCAGGTTCAAAAAGGATTGGAAGAAAACGGGATTATCGAGCATCCAAAATTTGGTAAAATAATCGCTTTTGAAGTAAACGGATACGGCAGTTTTCACATGATGGATGATGCCAATGTTCCGTCCTTATTGTCATTGCCTTATTTGGGCGCGATAGAACCGGATAATCAGCTTTATTTAAACACCAGAAAAGTAGTTCTTTCAGAAAATAATCCGTTTTTCTATAAAGGAAAAGCCGGAGAAGGAATTGGAGGTCCACATACCGGAGTCGATACAATCTGGCCAATGAGTATTGTTTTGAGAGCGATTACAAGCGTCGACGAAAAAGAAATCAAAATGTGCATTAGCAATCTGATCAAAACAAATGCTGATACAGGTTTTATGCACGAATCATTTCATAAAGATGACGTAACCAAATTTACCCGAAAATGGTTTGCGTGGGCGAATACACTTTTTGGCGAAATGATTGTGCATACGAGCATTCATTATCCTCAGATTTTAAATGATAAGAATATTTAAAAATAAAAAATATATACCATTAAGATATTAAGAAAAATTAAGCACAGTTACTTCATTTTTCTTAATGCCTTAATGGTTCAAAATAAAATAAATAAAAGCATGAATGAAAATTACGCCGTAGGAATCGACATTGGAGGAACACATATTACTGCAGCGATTATCGACATAATAAACATGAAAGTGATTGATGGATCGTTGTATAAAGAAAGTTTCGATTCGAATATGCCAGTGCCGGAAGTCATGTCTGTTTGGGAAAAAGCAATTCGTATTTCTATTGAAAACTCTAAAATAGCAAACATAAAAGGTCTGGCTATTTGCATGCCCGGTCCGTTTGATTATGAAAATGGAATTTGCTGGATAAAAGACCAGTCAAAATACGAACATTTTTACGGTTTGAATGTTCGTGATTTGTTTCGGGAAACTTTAAAACATTCCGGCGATTCTCCGATTCTTTTTGAAAATGATGCGGTTTGTTTTGGAAAAGGCGAAGTATTTAAAAACGTACAAAATCGTAATAAAAAAGTCATGGCAGTAACTTTAGGAACCGGACTTGGCGCTTGTTTTATAGATAAAGGCGTTTCGATTTCTTCAGGAGAATTAGTACCGCAAGATGGGGAAATTTACAATCTTTCGTATAAAAACGGAATTGCCGAAGATTACGTTTCTGTACGCGGACTTTTAAATCATTACAAAGAAGTAACCGGAAAAAATCTCAACAATGGTTTAGAGCTTTTTAATTTGGCTGTTGCCGAAGATAAAATGGCAATACAGGTTTTTGAAGAAATGGGAGAAGATCTGGCATTAATTGTAAGTTCATGGTTAGAAAAATTTGAAGCCGATAGTTTTATTATTGGCGGAAAAATTGCAAATGCAAGCGAGTTTTTTCTGCCTGCCTTTAACAAAAAAATAAATGAAAAAGGAATTGAAATCAATGTTTCTGTTTCTACAGATAATGAAGTTGCTGCTTTATTAGGCGCCGCGAGCATGCTTTATACAGTGTCATTATAATAGATTTTATCTATGAAATTACATTAATATAATATCCATCTTAGATACAAAGTGTTTTGATTTTTGTAAATTAGTATTATCAAAATGGTAAGTTAATTCATAAGAAATAAAGAAATCAACACATAATTAAATTTGTAACTATGGAAAATCAATCAAACGACATCAGCAAGTGTCCATTTCATAATGGAAGCATGGACAATGCGGCGGCAACCGGTACAAAAAACCATGACTGGTGGCCAAAACAATTAAATGTAAATATCCTGAGACAGCATTCACCGTTGTCAGATCCAATGAGTAAGGATTTTAATTATGCTGAAGCATTTAAGAGCCTTGATCTTGAAGCAGTCAAAAGAGATTTACATGCATTAATGACAGATTCACAAGATTGGTGGCCTGCAGATTTTGGTCATTATGGAGGTTTATTTATTCGAATGGCCTGGCATAGCGCAGGAACATATCGCGTACACGATGGTCGGGGCGGAGCAGGTGCGGGACAACAGCGTTTTGCGCCGTTAAACAGCTGGCCTGATAACGTAAGTCTTGATAAAGCACGACGACTTTTATGGCCTATCAAACAAAAATACGGACGTAAAATTTCGTGGGCAGATTTGATGATATTAACCGGAAATATTGCTTTAGAATCTATGGGTTTTAAAACATTTGGTTTTGCCGGAGGGCGCGCTGATGTTTGGGAACCGGATGAAGCTGTTTATTGGGGTTCTGAAACAACTTGGTTAGGCGGAGATGAACGTTATAGCGATGGTTCTGAAGGTGTACCAAAAGAGCATGGCGTTGTATCGTCTGATGATGACGCAGACGGTCATGTTCATTCCAGAAATCTGGAAAAACCTCTTGCGGCGGTACAAATGGGACTTATTTATGTAAATCCTGAAGGTCCGGACGGAAATCCTGACCCAATTGCTGCTGCCAAAGATATTAGAGATACTTTTGGGCGTATGGCGATGGACGACGAAGAAACGGTTGCGTTAATTGCGGGCGGACATACTTTTGGTAAAACGCATGGCGCGGCGACTTCAGATCACGTCGATAAAGAACCGGAAGCTTCGGGACTAGAATTGCAGGGTTTTGGCTGGAAAAACAGTTTTGGTTCCGGTAAAGGTAAAGACGCAATTACGAGCGGACTTGAAGTTACCTGGACGACAACACCAACACAATGGAGTAATAATTTTTTCGAAAATTTATTTGCTTTTGAATGGGAACTTTCAAAAAGTCCGGGAGGCGCACATCAATGGGTCGCTAAAAATGCCGAAGCCATTATTCCCGATGCTTTTGACAGCAGTAAGAAACATTTGCCAACCATGCTTACGACTGATTTATCGCTTCGATTAGATCCTGAATATGAAAAAATATCCCGTCGCTTTTTAGAAAATCCTGATGCGTTTGCAGATGCTTTTGCCCGTGCATGGTTTAAACTGACACATAGAGATATGGGACCTCGCGATCGTTATTTGGGACCAGATGTTCCTCAGGAAGAATTATTGTGGCAAGATCCTATTCCGGAAGTAAACCATCAATTAATCGATGAAAATGACATTGCACAATTAAAAGAAAAAGTTTTAAATACCGGATTAAGCACATCACAATTGGTGGCTACAGCCTGGGCTTCGGCTTCTACATTTAGAGGTTCAGATAAACGCGGCGGTGCAAATGGAGCACGTATAAGACTTTCTCCGCAAAAAGACTGGCAAGTAAATAATCCCACACAGCTTCAACAGGTGTTAGACAAACTTGAAACGATCAAAACAGAATTCAATTCGGCACAAGACGGAAAAAAAGTCTCCCTTGCTGATTTAATTGTTTTGGCAGGTAACGCAGGTGTAGAAAAAGCAACAGGAAATACCGTTAAAGTTCCGTTTAGACCAGGTCGTATGGATGCATCTCAGGAACAAACTGATGTTGAATCGTTTGGATATTTAGAACCTAAAGCAGACGGTTTCCGCAATTACCGAAAAACAAAATCAACCGTTTCAACAGAAGAACTGCTTATTGATAAAGCAAATTTATTAACGCTTACACCGCCGGAGTTAACAGTGCTTTTAGGCGGATTACGTGTTTTGGATATTAATACTGTCGGAAGCAAAAACGGCGTTTTTACACATCGTCCGGGGCAATTAAGCAATGATTTTTTTGTAAACCTGCTGGATATGAATACGCAATGGCAAACGGTATCAAATGATAAGGAGCTTTATTCAGGAAACGATCGTAATACCGGACAGCCAAAATGGTTAGGAACACGCGCCGATCTTGTTTTTGGATCTAATTCAGAATTAAGAGCAATTGCAGAAGTTTACGCAAGTGCAGATGCGCAGGAAAAATTTATAAATGACTTTGTTACAACATGGAATAAAGTAATGAATTTAGACCGATTTGATTTGGCAAAATAAAAACTATCAAAATAATAATTAAACCCGTTGGTTGTAATGCTTGAAAATTTAATTAAACACATAGAAGCATAGATTGTTTCTCACACATAGCTATGTTCGTTAATGCAAGTGAAACGACTTTTTGAGTTCAATAATTCTATGTTTCTATGTGTTAAAAAGAATTGCACCCAAAGGGTAATTAAATTAAAAGAGGAGCTACAATGGCTCCTCTTTTAAATTTTAAGAATAATGCTTAAAAAATAACTTCAATTGTAGTTCCGTTTCCTAAATCAGAAGTTATTTTTAATTCGCCATTGAGCGCGTTGGTTCTTTCTTCAATATTTTTTAAACCAATGCCATGTTTTACTTTTTCGGGATTAAATCCGTTTCCGTTATCCCAAATTCGAATCGTGATTTTATCTCCCGTTTTTAATAGCATAATATAACATCTTTCGGCATTCGAATATTTGTTGATATTTTGTAAAGCCTCCTGAATAATGCGGTAAATGTGTATTTTATTGATGCTTGAAACCGAAAACCAATCGATATATTTATCTACTGATATATCAAATTTTGTATCAAATTGATTCTTTTGAGATTCAACGAGATGTGTCACTATTTCAGGAAAACTCATATCTTCAAAAAGCAGGTTTTGCGTTAAATTGTGCGAAACCCGTCTGATTTCATTTTCTGTTTTTTCAAGTTCCTTCACCAATTGTTCTTTTTTATCTGTTTGAACAGAATCCAATTGAATAAGATTAAATCGGGTGGTAAAAACGCTGTTCACAATGCCATCGTGCAATTCCATTGCAATACGATTTCTTTCTTCATTTCGTGCCAATTCAGTTTCAGATTGCTGCTGTAACATTAATTGGTAAATTTTTTCGTTGGCTTCCTGTTGTTCCTTGATATAAAACAGTTCTTTATTTTTTGATTTTAATCGATAGATGATAAAGAATATTAATGAAAAAAGAATTACGATTCCAAACCCGATAATAATAGAGCTGTTTCTTTTTGATAAAATTTCATTTTTTTCTTCAACCTGATCGGTTTCAAAAGCAATTCGTGCAAATTGATTTCTCGTTATTCTTTCTACTTTTTGCAGGCTGTCGTCAATTTTTAAATATTGATTGGTATAATAAGTTTTGTTTTCTAAATCATTCTCCATCAACAATTTTAAAGACTGAATCGTTAATTCGTTCGATTTTATTTTTTGCGAAATTTCAAATCCTTCTTTTATATATTCTAATGCTTTTACCGTATCTTTTTTAAATAGAAAATATTGCCCGATATTAATTTTATTAGATATTATAATCGGCTTTATATCAAGACTATCGCTTACCTTTAAGGATTCACTTAAAAGCTTGTATACGTTTGTATAATTTCCAATCTTCATTTGAGAATTTCCAAGATTATCCAGCAGCATGGCATACGATTTTGGATAATTTTGTTTGATATCCTTGATCTGTAAAGCAGTTTTATATAATTGAATTGCCTTTTTATGATTATTTAGTTTTTCATAAATTCTGCCCATATTATTGCAGCAGGAAATTCTTGATTTAATAATTTTTTCCTTTGGATAATTTTCTTTTTCAAGCTGGTTTAATTGCTTTAAGGCGAGATTGAAATATTTTAAAGAGTTGGAACAATCATTCACTTCATTTAATGAAATAGCCAATAAAACATACGATTCGTAGATTAATCGCGTATTATTCGTTTTCGAAAGTAATCGTAAAGCGCTAACGGCCTCAATTTCACTTTCAGAAAAAATTCCGGCATCAAACAAAATTCCTGCTTTATATAATTTTGTTCTTCCAGAATTTAAAGTGTCGTTTTTTATTTTGTAGAGTCTTTCAGACTGAGAATAATAACTAAACGCGCTGTCTAATTGCGATTTTTGTTCGTAATAATCACCAAAAAAATACAATGCTTTTGCGATATGAGTTGTGTCATCCTGCTTTAATCCCAGATTGTGAACTTTTTTAACCGTAGTTAAAAATTTTTCATATTGACCAATATTGTAATATTTACTGGCAATTTTAAAGTATAGATTTCTTGTAACAGAATCATTTTCATATTTTGATACGTAATTAAAAATAGTATCGACTATTTCTTCTTTACGATCATTTTTTAATGTTTCTGAATCGGTATCTTTTAAAGCCTCAATTACGGCTTTCTTAAATTTATTGGAATAATTTTTTTTGTGGCATGCTAGTATTAAAAAAAAAACCAATAAGATTATTTTAGATTTTATGTTCAATGTTTTTTGGAAAAAAATTTATCCAAAAATAGCTATTAATAACCAGATAATTTTCCTAATTATCTGGTTATTATAAAAAAATTATCCTTGATTTTTATCTTTATCAGATATTTCAAGCAGATTTTGAGGAGTTGTATTATGTATAGAGTCAATAATTACCGGTGGCAAAATCTGGTCTTTGTTTATTAAATTTTCTGTTTTTCCCTCGTCTAAATTGTCAGTAGAGCAAGAAGAAATGATGACCATCGCAGCAATAGAGCCAATAGCAAATAATAGCTTTTTCATAAAAAAATAAATTAAATAATTAGTAAATATTATTTTCAGGCATGATTCCAATACGGAATTACCTTTTTTGAAAAGCCGGGAATTGACTATTCTGATTACTGAAAATGACATTGCTTAAAAGCAAATTTTTCCCCATTTTCAATAATTATTTTGGTTTATTATAATGGCAAATAAACAGGAAAAAAGAGGTTTCGTTTTTAGTTTTCCACTAGCTTATAGTGATCCTGTTTGTTACGGTAGTTTTAAGTATAATCGAAGTGGTGAAAAGGACCATTTGAAATAATAAGGAATATTTTGGTCTTTTTTGGATAGAAAAAATGCCGGATTTTAAATGTTTATTTTTCTGATTATAGAATCTACATTATCTTTATAAGTAAGTGAAAATGGCAGTATTTCGTTGTAATTTAGATAGCATTTTGATTTGCTGAAATGTATTCGCGAAACATGATTAATGTTTACGATATAGCTTTTATGGATTCTGAGAAAATAAAAAGGCAGCGTACTCTCAAAATGTTTTAAAGTTTTATACGCATTCACAATTTTTCCGTTATCCATTTGAATGTCAGTCGTATTATTGTCTGCCTTTAAATACGTTACATTTTGCAGGGGAACAAAATGATAATCGCTGTACGATTTAATACAAATACTTGTTGCAAGGTTAATTGGGTTTTTCTTTTCAAATTTAAAGAGCAGTTTACCTAATTCATGCAATTGCAATGGTTCTGTCAAATAATCTGAAAATCCGGATTGTATGGCTTCAAAGGCAAAATTTGGAGATGAAGCGAGGGCAACAAAATAAGGGATCGATTCTATATATTGAAATAATTCGGCTATGGTTTTAAAAAGTGACGTTCTTTCATCAGATTTTGCAGGAATTTGTACAATTACCAATTGTGGTTTTAATTTTATAATTTGGTTTATTGCCATTTGACTATCTTTGGCTACACCGGCACAAAAATAGTTAGGAAAATTCTCAAAAAGTTCTAAATTTTTTTTAGCATTGGAGACATTGTCATCAATAATAAGAAAGGAAAACCGCATAGATTATACTAATAAAAGAAAGCGCAAGCTAGAAAAGTTTAAATTTTTACTGTTGCAGAAAAACTGCCTATTTTGTTAAAGTTAAATTCGTAATCATGAATATACTTGTTGTAGATGACCATCCGATGACTGTAGAAGGCTATATTAATGCGCTTTCCGGAGCTTCTTTTGCTTCAAATGAACCTCATTTTACAAAAGCGCATAATTGCGAAGAAGCTTATTTTGCTATAACGGGCAGTATTGCGGCAAAACAATCTTTTGATATTGCCATTGTCGACAAAGGACTTCCTGCTTATGAGGAAAAATCTATTTTTTCGGGCAGTAATTTAGCCTTGTACATTAAAGACGTTATGCCAAATTGTAAAATCATTATGATTACGGCACACACAGAAATTATTATCGTGTATGATATTGCAAAAAAAGTACGCCCTGAAGGATTAATTATAAAAAATGACATCACGCCCGAGAAATTGCAGGAAGCCGTTACAGATGTAATGCAAGGCAAACAATATCAAAGTCCTACGGCAAAAAAATGCATCAATGAAATTTGGAAAAAGGAATTAATGGTGGAAGATTACAACCGCCAGATTATATTTTATTTATCCAAAGGTTTTAAAATAAAAGAACTCGATGGCGTTATTTGTTTGACCACCAGCGCGATTCAAAAACGTATTGTCCGCATGAAAAAAGTCTTCGACGTAACTGACGATTCCGGATTAGTGAAAGAAGCAATAAAACAAGGGTTTATTTAAACACACTTCACGATTTTAACATATTTTACTTATTAATCACCTTCTTTGTTAAAGGTTGTTTCGGATATATCAGCAATCCATTTCTTCTTTATATGTTTGGCAGAAGTTATTAAAAATCTTACGAAAAAAACTAAAGTGCACTTTGGATTAATTTCTGAGATTGGAGATAATTTGAACTTTTTAAACTATTTATTAATCATCAAAAAAACCTAAGATGAAAAAATTAAACCTAAAAGACGTTAAAAATGCTTTGAACAGAGACGAAATGAGAACAATTTCCGGGGGGTCATTTTCTTGTTATTGTAATGGATCTTATAACGGACAATCTGGATCAGTTTCAGATTGCGTTGGTAGATGCTAATTTCTGCGAAAAAGCAATAAATGGTTGGGGCTGATTTATTTCAGCCTCAATTTTATTACAGTCATGTTCCCAAATTAGATTATAAAATGAAAAATATTTTTTTAATTGCATTCTTACTTTTATCCCTATTAAAAGTTCATTCGCAAAATATTGAAGTTGAGGTAAATATTCAGGATTCTAAAGACTCAACTAAAATTTGGTTTAACAAATCTGTAGATGAAAATTTTAGTAATTACTTCTATAATTGTGAATTTGCAACGATAAAAAATAATTCTTTTAAAAAGACATTTCATTTAAATGGTTCAGGAGTAATGATGATCAACGGAAGTAATTTTAATCCGAAAATCAAACTCATTGCGACTAAAGGCGATAAGATAAAAATTGCCGTAAAACGTGATAAAAGTGTTTTTACAGTAAAATTTGAAGGCAGTAATGCTTCAGGTCTTGAAGAATTATACAACTCACCTTATTTGACCCGAAAAAAACTTACGCCGCTTATTGGTGATTTAATTCCAAAAACAAAAAACGCTGACGAAGTTGTAACTGAAATAGAAAATATCAAAGTAAAAGCTTTAACCCCTTTTAAGAAATTATTGGAAGAAAAGAAAATAACAACGGCTTTCTACCATACGCTTAATCTTGATGTTGATTTATTATTTTTAGAAACAACGTATGATATCGTGGGCTTTTATGCCAATAATCCTGAAAATTTCAAAAAACAGCAACTTTCAACAGAGCAGTTAAATGCGGTGATTGTAGCATTTGATAAAAAGTATAATGTTTTTGACGAAAAATATAATATTTGCGAGGGAGTTTCAAGAGTTTCGACGATTGAAAAAAAATGCGCTAACATAAAAAATAAAATACTTCCGGGCGAAAAATATGATATTGGTCTTTGGACTGCTGAACAAGAGCAAAATAATTATGCGCCTGTAAAATATCAGGAATTAATTATGTGCAGCACGATTGCGATTGCCGGTTTTGGGGAAGCAAAATGCACGTTTGAAAAATTTAAAGAGAAATTTCCAAACAGCGTGTATTTAAAAAAGTTGAAAGCAATAAGTGACGATGAAAAATTAAGTGCCAACATTCCGTTGTATTCGTTTGGAACTTATTCAAATCAATCTAAAAAAATAATTTATACCGAGACAAAACAATATCAGGATTTAGCCCAGCTTATTGCGGAGAAATTTAAAGGAAAATTTGTTTTTGTAGATTTATGGGCATCATATTGCGCGCCTTGCAAAGTGGAGTTTAGATATGCCGAAGGTTTGCATAAATTCCTGAATAACAACAATGTCGAAATATTGTATGTTTCTGTTGATAATGCAAGTCAAATTCAAAAATGGGAAAAAGACATTTACGGATTTGAGTTAAAGGGAAATCATTATTTTGCATCAAACACTATTTTAGCGAGTTTAAAAAAGATGTTGAATGAAAAAAATGACGTCTATATACCAAGGTATTTACTTTTTAATGCCAATGGAGAGTTAGTTTTAAAAAACGCAAAGAACCCGTCTGAAGGGGAAAATTTGTATTCCGAAATTCGAAAATCGCTTAATTTCTAAAACAAAATGAACGAAGATTTAAATTACCTTTTTCAATATTTGGAAAAGGAAGGGATAACTATTGACAAAACTGAATTTTTATATCAAATAAAATCACATCCGGATTATCCTTCTTTATTGTCGATTGCAGATACGCTGAGTTTTTTTTCTATTGACAATCAGGCGATTCAGGTTGATAGTACAGAAATTGAATTATTGCCTGATTTATTTATCGCTCTTTTAAAAAAAGATCACGGACATCAGCATCTTTATTTGGTGGAACAAAAAGATGAAACATATTTTTTATTTGAAGAGGGAAAAAATGTTGTGGTTTCAAAAGCAGATTTAATTGATAAATGGCGCGGTATTGTATTGTTGATTGAAAAGTCAGAATCGGTAGTAATAAAATCTAAAAGAAGTTTTGGATGGATTTTACCATCGTTATGTTTATTGCTGTTTTTGGCTGAATTGGTTGTTTTAAAAGCAGATCTAAAAACAAAGTTATTTTTTGGTTTTCCCATAATGGGTTTTTTGTTTTCGATGGCAGCTTTAAAAGATTTGTTCGAAACAAAAAGCGAATTAATTAATAAATTCTGCAATATTTCAACTTCTACAAGTTGTACAACAGTGGTAAGTTCAGACAAATGGGCAATTTTTAAACTTATCAATTTTAGTGATTTAAGTGTTGTTTTTTTTGTTTCGCAATTTATTGGTTTATTCTCTTTTTTACTGGCGGGCGATAGTGCGGAGTTTTTTAATATCCAGATCATGTTACTTTTTGCATCGGTTCCGGTAACGCTGCTTTCGCTGTATTTTCAAAAGTTCGTAGAAAAAAAATGGTGTCCGATTTGTTTGGTTATTGTGACGTTAATTTTGGCTGAATTAAGTTATTTATTGGTCACCGGAACCGTTAGTTTTTCTGTTTCTGTTAATTCAATTCTTTTATTTGGCTTGCTTTTTTTGGTTGTTGCAAACAGCTGGTTTGTATTAAAAAAGATTTTAGTAACGCAAAAAAAGTTGAAAGAATTTAAGCTTAAAGCGAATCGATTTTTGCGCAATTATCAAATTTTCAAAAACTCACTTCTTTCAAAAGAAAAAGTCGAATTGCCTTTTACGCATATTGTTTTAGGAAATCGCGAAAGCAATGTTCAGATCACCATATTAACAAATCCGTTTTGTGGTCATTGCAAAGATGCCCATGAAGTTATAGAAAGAATTCTCGAAAAATACGGTAAAACAGTTCAAATCAAAATCATTTTTAAAACTGATCTGGAGCAGGAAAATGAAGAACGAAAATTGTTTTTTAGAACCTTAATGGGAATTTATATCGAAAATGGCGAGGAAATATTTAAGCACGCATTAAACGATTGGTTTCATCATAAAAACATCGAAAACTGGCTTGAAAAATATCAATTAGAAACTATAAATACCAAGAAAATTGATGCCACATTCAACCTTCAAAATAATTGGTGCAAAACAAACGACTTTAATTTTACTCCCGAAATTTTTGTAAACGGATATGTGTTTCCGGAAGCGTATGAAAGAGAAAATTTAGAATTATACATAACAGAACTAACAGAAGATAAAAATTTTTAAGATGAAGATAATACAAAGTTTTTGGGCAGGAAATCAAAAAGATTTTACAAATAGTTACGGCTGGCTTGATTATAAATACAATTGGATGAGCTGGATTTTAAGCTGTCATCAATTGGTAAAATATCATAAAGATGTTGAATTGTTTACAGATAGTTTTGGTTACGAAATACTTATCGAAAAATTACAATTGCCATACACAAAAGTTCATGTTGTTTTAGATGAACTTAATAATTACCATAAAGATCTTTGGGCTATTGCTAAAATCAGAACTTTTCAATTGCAGGATGAACCTTTTCTTCATGTTGACGGCGATGTTTTTGTTTGGGAATCGTTGACGGATAAATTCAGCAACTCAAATTTAGTTACTCAAAATCTAGAAGTAACTACCGGATATTACCGTAATCGCTGGGATGCAATTTCGCCAAACATCAATTATTTGCCGGATGAAATGAAGGGTTTTCATGAAGATACTTGCAATCTTGCCTGCAATATGGGAATTATTGGCGGTACAAATATTGAGTTTTTTCAGGATTTTTGTGCCCGAAGTATGGAGTTTGTAGATCGAAATACAAAAGCGTGGAGTGATCAGGATAATTTGAATTTTAATGTTTTTTTTGAGCAGGTATTTTTTTATGGTGCGTGTCTTAAAACCAATCAAAAAATTGACTTTTTATTTCAGGAAACGCCAAAAGATAATTTATATATTGGTTTTGGTGATTTTGATAAAGTGCCGTACAGAAGAACTTATTTGCATTTATTAGGCGTTTACAAAAGACACGGAGCCGTTTGTAAAGCCATGGAAATCTATGTGATGCAGCATTATACAGAAATGTATTCGAAACTTATGGGTTTAATAAACGAAGCAGATTCTACGAATAAGGAAATTGATTATTTAACAAAAGACAGAGTTCATGAATTGGTTTCTGAATTTGAAAAAGAGCTGAAAATAAATCAGTTTGAGTCTGAAAATTTCCTGTTGAAACGCGATTTATACGGCGGCGGTTTAACTCAAATATTTGACTTTTCGTTAGAAGAAAAAGATGATTTTAATATCGTATTGCTGAATTGTTTTTACAAGAAAACAATTGTCGAAAAAGACGAACCGATTGAAATTATTGAAATAAAAGAGCATAATTCGGTTTACAATCAATATGAAGTCGATGAGATCGATTTAATTATGTTAGACGAGTTATCGAAACCAACGTTGTACAGTGATTTTATCGAAAAACTAAAAACGTATTTTGATGATGATACAGAAGAGGATTCAGATGACGAATTTCTACTTTTAATAAATAACAGACTAAGAAATTATCTTGTTTATAAAATAATTAGCATTTATTCAAATTGAAAAATTTCCCCAATTTTAAGCAATCAGAATCTAAGGATTGCGGACCTACTTGCTTAAAAATTATTGCAAAACATTACGGTAAAATACTCAACATTCAGGAACTGCGCGAGTATAGTGAAACGAATCGCGAAGGCAGTAATCTATTGTTGTTGAGTGATGCGGCAGAAAAAATAGGTTTTAGAACTTTAGGTTTTAAAACAAGCTGCGAAAAACTCGAAGAAGTGCCGCTTCCTTGTATTTTACATTGGAACAAGATGCATTTTGTGGTACTTTATAAAATTAAAAAAAATAAATATTATGTTTCTGATCCGGCTTTTGGATTGTTGGAATATGATGAAAGCAATTTTTTAAAAATGTGGATTGGCAACAATTCTGATGAAACCACAGAGGAAGGGATCACTTTGTTATTGGAGCCAACGCCAAAATTTTTTCAAAGTGATTTTGAAGCTGAGGAGAATAACACCTTTGGTTTTGCACTATTAACAAAGTACATTTTACCGTATAAAGCTTTTTTGACACAATTAATTATAGGGTTATTTGCGGGCAGTTTATTACAGCTTGTTTTTCCTTTTTTAACGCAAAGTATTGTCGATGTTGGTATACAAAACCGAAACATACATTTTATTTATTTAATTCTTTTTGCGCAGTTATTTTTATTTTTTGGAAAAACGGCTTTGGAGTTAATCCGAAGCTGGATTTTATTGTATCTCTCTGCACGTATTAATATTTCTTTGATTTCTGATTTTTTTATCAAATTAATGAATTTGCCAATTTCATTTTTTGATGTTCGAATGACGGGAGATATTATGCAGTGCATTAATGATCATCACCGAATTGAACGTATTTTGACAACGTCATCGCTTAATGTTTTGTTTTCGGTAATTAATATGGTGATTATGGGCGGGGTTTTGGCGTATTATAATATTCAGATTTTTGTTGTTTTCTTTTTAGGAAGCTTTCTCTATTTTCTTTGGGTAATTCTTTTTTTAAAACGCAGGGAAGTCCTTGATTACAAGCGTTTTTCAGAAACAAGTCAGGAACAAAGTAAGGTAATTGAACTTATTAGCGGCATGCAGGAAATTAAACTGCACAATGCGGAGAAACAAAAACGCTGGGGTTGGGAATATGTTCAGGCACGATTGTTTAAGGTGTCGATGAAAGGTTTGGTATTAGAACAAACGCAAACTATTGGGTCTAATTTTATCAATGAATTAAAGAATATTATTATCATTTTTCTTTCCGCAAAATTGGTTATCGACGGACAAATAACTTTGGGGGTTATGATGGCGATAGCCAGTATTGTTGGGAGTTTAAATGGTCCGATTTTACAATTAATAAGTTTTATTCGGGAAGTTCAGGATGCGAAAATATCGTTGTCGCGCTTGTCAGAAATACATAAAAAAGAAGATGAAACGCAACAGGAAATAAACCAGACAAAGGATATTCCAAAAGATTGTGATATCGTTATTAAAGATTTGTCTTTTCGTTATATAGGTTCTGATATTCCGGTTCTTCAAAATTTAAATTTAACTATTCCGGCTCACAAAATTACAGCTATTGTTGGTACTAGCGGCAGCGGAAAAACGACTTTGATGAAATTGCTCTTGAAGTTTTATGAACCAAATAGCGGAGAAATAAATTTAACGACGCAATATAAGGATCAGATTAATTCGGTTTCATTGGGAATGACGGTTCAAAAATCCTGGCGCAGCAATATTGGTGCGGTTATGCAGGAGGGTTTTATTTTTAATGATACAATTGCCAATAATATTGCCATTGGCGTTGATATTATTGATAAAAAAAGGTTGGTTTATGCTGCCGATGTGGCGAATATTACGGAGTATATCAACGGTTTGCCTTTGGGTTATAATACTAAAATAGGTATGGAAGGGCAGGGCATGAGTACGGGACAAAAACAGCGTTTGCTTATTGCGAGAGCGGTTTATAAAAATCCCGAAATGTTATTTTTTGATGAAGCGACTTCTGCTTTGGATGCTAATAATGAAAGGGTTATTATGGAAAAATTAAATCTTTTTTTCAAAAATAAAACGGTTGTTGTTATTGCGCATCGATTAAGTACGGTTATGGATGCTGACCAGATTGTGGTACTTGAAAAAGGAAAAATAATTGAAATTGGCAATCATCAGGAATTAGTAAGCCAGCAGGGAAGTTATTATAAATTGGTTCGCAATCAATTGCAGTTAGGAAATTAGAATTTATACTATAAAAAGAAGAAATAATGTCTGATTACAAAGAATTGGAACTTCGTAGTGAAGAAGTGCAGGAAATACTGACCCGAATTCCAAATTGGATGATTCGCTGGGGAACAATTGTAGTTTCAGGAATAATTTTCATGCTTTTTCTGGCAACCTGGTTTATTAAATATCCTGATACGGTTTCGGCGTCAATTGTTATAACAACTAATATTCCTCCTGAAAAAATAGTGGCGAGATCGACGGGTAAAATTGAAACTATTTTGGTACATGATAAAGAGATTATTCCTAAAAATACGCCTCTTGCCATTATTCAGAATACAGCCAATTATAAGGATGTTTTTTTACTGAAAAAACTTTTAGAGGATTATAATAAAGGACAAAGATTTGATTTTAAACAATTAGAAAATGTTCAACTTGGCGATATCGAAAGTGCTTACGCCGCTTTTCATGCCGCTTATATTGCTTATGATTTAAACAGTGATTTAAAACCTTATGAAGTTGAGAGAAACGCACAAGATTCTGAAAGTGTGCAAATTGCAGCTCGTTTGGCAATTTTGCAGCAGCAAAAAAGTTTAAATGAAAGTGAATTATTATTACAGAAAAATGACGTGAATCGTTATGAAACTTTGTTTAATAAAGGAGTAATTTCTGCCCAGGATTTTGAGGTGAAAAAGCTGGGATATCTGCAGGCAGAAAAAAGTTACAGGAGTTTGTTGAGTACTATTTCGCAATTGAAATCAACGTTGATAGATAATTCCAGAAATAGTAAAAGCAATACAATTAAAGGAACAACTGAAGAAATAAATTTGGAAAGCAGTAAAAATCAAACCTTTTATCAATTAAAAAAGGTGATAAAGGATTGGGAATTGTCGTATGTTTTGCAATCGTCAGTTATGGGCAAAGTTACTTTTTTGCAAATTTGGACGGCGAATCAAACGATTACAACGGGTGACGCTATTTTTGCCGTTATACCGGCTTTAGAAAAAGGATATATTGGAAAACTGAAGGCTCCGGCGCTTAATTCAGGAAAGATTCTGGTAGATCAGGATGTTAATATTCGATTGACTAATTTTCCTGATAGTCAATACGGAATTTTGAATGGTAAAATCAAGAATATTTCATTAACGCCTGATAAAGACGGAAATTTATGGATTGATGTGGTTTTACCTAAAAATCTTGAAACATCGTATAATAAAACAATCCCGTTTCAGCAGGAAATGTCTGGAAGCGCAGAGATTATTACCGAAGATTTAAGATTAGCAGAACGATTGTTATACCAGTTTCGGGATATTTTTAGAACGTAGAATAATGAAAATAATGGTAGCAGAGATAGTAAATGAAATTGTCAATTCGCGTTAGAATGACAAATAAGGGGTAACCAAAATGACTTGCAAAGTTTGTCTTAAACTACAAATCTAACAACTTTTAGTGGCAAAAACAGATCCAAATAAGTCCAATATTTGCATTGTAATTTAAACCTAAGTTTTATAGTTTTTGTTTTTTAAACTTCTTAAATATTTAAAAAAGAGAAGTTTCGAAATTTTTTTGGCTAAAAAAGAGAGCGAAAGCTCTCTTTTTTTTATGTCTTTTTTTAAATAATCAATGATTTTTGAGCTGTATTTTAATTTTTATTCAATTTTTTTTTAATGGAATTAGTCCCAGTAAAATAACGAATTTTAACATGTTTTTACGTTCAAATAATCCTAAAAAATGAAAATTAAATTTTTTATTTGTTTTTTGTATGCTGAAATTCAATACCTTAGTAATTCAAAAGCCACAATACCTCTTTTCATTTTTCAAATGAAAAATTATTTTATTAATAAGATTATTCGTCTTATTTAAATCTATTGCTAAAAGCCGTTTTGTTATTGTTTTAATTGTATTAAAATGATATGCCTTATTCTATAATCTGAAGATACTTCAAATTGTAATAGGACCTTTTTTGCGTCTTATTTTAAATTAATAGTATTTTTTTGGTTAAATTTTTCTATCGATTTATGTCAAATTTTAATTACTGGTAATATGAAGAAAATTATACTTTTAATCTTAGGGTTGCTTTTTTTTAATTTAGGGTTTGGGCAAGCACCAACTATAAGCAGTTTTAGTCCGCAAAGCGGTCCGGTGGGAACTACAGTTACCATTACAGGTACTAATTTTGGTGCAACAACAGCTGAAAATATAGTATTTTTTGGTGCAACCAAAGCTACCGTTACTGTTGCGAGCAGTACGAGTTTAACAGTTACTGTTCCTATTGGGGCGACATACGAACCTATATCTGTATTAAATGGAAGTACTGTTTTATTCGGTTACTCAAGGGAACCATTTGTAACGACTTTTACACCTAATAAGGGTACTATAGCAAACAGTGATATGTCTAGTGCCGTTAATTTTTCTACCGGTTTTGCAACATATTTGTTATGTATTGTCGATTTTGATGGAGATGGTAAGTCTGATATTGCTGTGAATAATAGAAATTCTAATTTAATATCAATTTTTCGTAATACTTCGGTCACCGGTACAATTAGTTCCTCTTCTTTTACTACTCCAGTAAATATAACTTCTCCCAATAATCCAGGAGGTATAGCAGCCGGTGATTTGGATGGAGATGGAAAACCAGATCTTGTAGTAACTAATGTTATTGGGTCTAATATTTCAGTTTTACTTAATACATCTTCCGGTGCTGGTGACATTAGCTTTGCAGCTGCTGTTATTCTTACTTCTGCAATTAATCCTCTTGATGTAAAAATTGGAGATATTGACGGAGATGGTAAAGCTGATCTTACCCTTGTTAGTAATAATAATGCACTATTAGTTTATCGCAATATATCATCGGGATCAGGAAATATTAATTTTGCTCCCTATGTAAGTTTTCCTTCTTCTGCTACAGGCAATGCGCTGGTTCTTGCTGATATTGATGGCGATACTAAAGTTGATGCTCTTGTAGCGAATCTGACAAGTAGTGGCACAGCATCAGTTTTTAACAATATATCGACAATTGGTGTGATTAATTTTGCTGCACGGGTAAGTTTTCCTACTGGACCAAATCCTAATTTCATATCAGTTGGAGATATTAATAAAGATGGAAAAATAGATTTTGCAGTTAGTAATTCAACTACTAATACGGTTTCTGTTTTTCGCAATTTATCATCAGGTCCGGGAAATATAAGTTTTGATACAAAAGTTGATCTTTCAACGAACGGAAATGCAAAAGCGGTCACTATTGCAGATATAGACGGAGATGGAGGTATTGATATAGCCGCTTGTACTGCAACAGGTTTTTTATCTGTTTTTCATAATACAAATAGTGTAGTTGGCGCAGCTGCCAGTTTTGCCGCAAAAGTAGATTTCATATCCTCACCAGGTGATATTACAAACGCAATAGCAGTTGGAGATTTAGATGGAGACGGTAAAAATGATGTTGTGATTAGTAATACTACAAGTTCTAATATATCAGTTTTGCGTAATACTCCCTTGTTTTCCAACATTTCAACACTAAATAACTTAACCATAAGTCAAGGTACTTTAAACCCGGTTTTTGCTACAGGAACAACAAATTATACTGCAACTGTAAGCAATGCTACCAGTAGCATGACGGTTACTCCTGTTGTTACCAACAACACTGCAACAGTCACGGTAAATGGGATAGCGGTATTGAGCGGAAATGCCTCCGGAGCAATAGCTTTGGTAACCGGTCCAAATGTAATTCCTGTCGTAGTAACAGCGCAAGACGGAATAACAACTACAACTTATACGGTCACAGTAACCAGAGTTGGACCGCCTGTTATAACGACTTTTAGCCCGCAAAATGGTCCGGTAGGAACGACAGTTACTATTACGGGGACTAATTTTGGTGCAACAGCGACAGATAATATTGTATTTTTTGGTGCAGTTAAAGCTGTAATTACTGCTGCAACTTCAACAAGTATAACGGTCACAGTTCCGGTGGGAACAACTTATGAACCTATATCTGTACTTAATACCACTACAGTTTTAGCAGGATATTCTTCTTTACCTTTTAGCACAAATTTTACACCAAATAAAGGAAAAATAACCATTGATGATATAACTCCTCAAGTTGACTTTGCAACAGCCGGTACTTCTTCAAGTGGTATAACTATTGGGGATTTTGATGGAGATGGCAAGGCAGATTTAGCAATAAATAATATAGCTGTACCATCTATTTCTATTTATCGCAATATATCTGCCAGTGGTTCTATTACTTCTGCTTCTTTTGCTGCAAAGGTTGATTTTGCTGTTACTGATACTCCAAGAAAAATGGCTGTTGGTGATTTTGATGGTGATGGTAAATTAGATATTGTGGCAGTAAACTTTGGAACCAGTCTTTTAGTGTCTGTTTTAAGAAATACTTCCTCGGGAACCGGAAATATTAATTTTGCTGCCCAGATGACTTTTGCTGTAGCAGGCGCAAATCCACTTAGCGTAGGCATTGCCGATATTGATGGAGATGGTAAGATAGATCTGGCTGTAGGCAATAATATTGGTAATACAGTTTCGGTTTTGCGAAATACATCTTCAGGAATTGGAAATATTAATTTTGCTGCTAAAATAGATTTCCCTTCTGATTTTGGCCCTGCTGATATATTAATGGGGGATTTGGATGGGGATAATAAAACAGATATGATTACAACTAATAACAGAAGCACTCATATTTCAGTTTATCGCAATACGTCAACAACCGGTGTTATTACTTTTGCACCCATACAGACATTTACTACGGGTACATCTCCTTTATATGGCGCGATTGGAGATTTAAACAAGGACGGAAAACTAGATATTGCTGTTGCAAATAATGGCAGCAATTCTATATCTGTTTTTCTCAATACATCTTCAGGAAGCGGAAATATTAATTTTGATACAACGGTAAATTTAGCTATTGGAAATATTCAGGTTGACGCAGCAATTTCAGATATTGATGGAGATGGAATGCCCGATTTAGTTGCTTCAAGCAGTGCTTTTTTGCATATTATGCGAAATACGGCAACCGCAGGCGGATCTCTAAGTTTTGCTACTCCATTAAAAATACCCAGTACAACCGGCACTTCCGACTTAGTATTGGGAGATTTGGATGGGGACGGAAAAGATGATATTGCCGTTAATCATAATACCGGAAGTACGATTTCAGTTTTTCGTAATAGTCCGTTATTTGCACCAACTGTTCAGGCAACTAATGTTGTTTTTTCGAATACAACAGGAATCGCGACTACAGCCACTTGGGTAAACGGAAACGGGGCTTCAAGAGCAGTATTTGTATATGCAGGAGCAAGCGGCAGCCCTTTACCGTTAGATTCTGCGACTTATACAGCTAATGCTATTTTTGGTACAGGAACACAAATTGGCACAACAGGCTGGTATTGTGTTTACAACGGTACAGGAACAACAGTTACTATAACTGGTTTAACTGCTAATACAAATTATCAGGTAATGACAGTTGAATACAATGGTTCTGTTGGGAATGAATTATATTTTTCGACGGTTGCTACAGGAAATCCTGCAGCTGTAACTACACTTAATAATGTTGCTACATTAAGTAATTTAAGTGTAAGTGAAGGAACCTTAATTCCGGTTTTTGCAAGTGGAACGTTAGATTATACTTTTACTGTTCCTAATGCCAGCAGTAGTTTGACGGTGACTCCTGTTACAACAGATACTAATGCTACAGTAACAGTAAACGGAACTGCTGTAATTAGCGGAGATGCGTCGGGATCGATTGCTTTAGCAGTGGGTTCTAATGTTATTACGACAATAGTAACGGCACAAGATGGTACAACAACACAAACTTATACGATTACTGTAACGAGAACCGCACCGCCAACTATACTGGTTACAGATATTTTACCAGCATTGACTGCTACGTATGGTACCGCATCAACATCTGCTGCTTTTAATATTTCCGGAACCGATATGTTTGAAGGAATCGTAGTGACTTCGCCTTTAGGATTTGAAGTAAGTACTGATGATATAACTTTTACTAATACACTAACTATTGGAGCAGCAGGCGTTATTGCATCTACACCAGTATATATTTGATTAAAAGGTACAATTGATGTAGGAAGTTATTCAGGAGATGTAGTTTTGACCAGCGATAGCGCGGCTACTATAAATTTAGCTACAGCATCTAGTACGGTGACTCCGGCAGTATTGACAATTACATCCGATAATAAAAGTAAAGTTTATGCAGCTGCCAATCCAACCTTAACGATATTTTACACGGGATTTGTTAATGGTGATACCGTCGCGAGCTTAACTACAGCTCCAACGATTTCTACAACAGCAGATGCAGCAAGTCCGGTTGGGAGTTATCCAATTACAGCAAGCGGTGCGGTTAATGCTAATTACGACATCAGTTATGTTGACGGAATTTTGACTGTTAACCCAGTTAATTTAGCTATTGCAGCAGATAATCAGACAAAAGTTTATGGATCTGCAAACCCAACTTTAACGGTTACTTATACAGGATTTGTAAATGGAGATACAGAAGCAGATTTAATTACACTGCCAATAACCACAACAACAGCAGATACTGCAAGTTCTGTTGGAGTTTATCCAATTACAGTAAGTGGTGCAACGTCAAATAATTATACAATTGGTTATACATCAGGTGCAACCTTAACAGTTACCAAAGCGAATTTAACCATCACGGCAGATAATCAAAGTAAAGTTTACGGAGATGCAAATCCAACATTAACGGCAAGTTATTCAGGATTTGTAAATGGCGATACAAGTGTGAGTTTAACGACTCCTGCAACCGCAAGTACATTAGCAGATACAACAAGTCCGGTTGGAACGTATGCAATTACAGCAAGTGGAGCGACATCTTCAAATTATACATTTACTTATGTTGATGGAACTTTAACAGTAACCACTGCAGTATTAACAATTACAGCCGACAATCAAACTAAAGTTTATGGATCTGTAAACCCAGCCTTAACAGCAAGTTATACAGGATTTGTAAATGGAGATACGATTGCGAGTTTAACCACTCCTGCAATCGCCAGTACAGTTGCCGATACAGCCAGCGCAGTTGGAACATATGCCATTATAGCCAGCGGAGCAGTTTCGCCAAATTATACATTTACTTATGTTGATGGAGCTTTAACGGTAACAACGGCGGTACTAACAATTACAGCCGATGCCCAGACTAAAATTTATGGATCTGTAAATCCAGCTTTAACAGCAAGTTATTCGGGATTTGTAAATGGAGATACAGTAGCGAGTTTAACCACTCCTGCAACCGCAAGTACAATAGCAGATACATCAAGTCCGGTTGGAACGTATGCAATTACATCAAGTGGAGCAGTTTCGCCAAATTATACATTTACTTTTGTTGATGGAACTCTGACTGTAACAACTGCGGTATTAACAATTACGGCAGATGCCCAAACTAAAGTTTACGGATCTGTAAACCCAGCCTTAACAGCAAGTTATTCAGGATTTGTAAATGGAGATACAGTAGCGAGTTTAACCACTCCTGCAACCGCAAGTACAATAGCAGATACATCAAGTCCGGTTGGAACGTATGCCATTACAGCAAACGGAGCAGTTTCGCCAAATTATACATTTACTTATGTTGATGGAACTCTGACTGTGACAACTGCAGTATTAACAATTACGGCAGATGCTCAGACTAAAGTTTATGGATCAGCAAATCCAACATTAACAGCTAGTTATACAGGATTTGTAAATGGAGATACAGTAACGAGTTTAACCACTCCGGCAATCGCCAGTACAGTTGCAGATACAACAAGTCCGGTTGGAACGTATGCAATTACAGCAAGTGGAGCAGTTTCGCCAAATTATACATTTACTTATGTTGATGGAACTTTAACGGTAACTACAGCAGTATTAACAATAACAGCTGATAATAAATCTAAAGTTTATGGCGATGTAAATCCAGTTTTAACGGCAAGTTTTACCGGATTTGTAAATGGTGACACAGAACTCAACCTTACTACTCCGCCAGTATTAAATACCACAGCAGTTACGGGCAGTCCTGTAGGAACCTACCCGATTACTGTTTCAGGAGCAGTTTCTTCTAATTATAATATCAATTATGTAGATGGTTCATTAACCGTAGGAGGCTCAACAATATTGACTATTACAGTAGAAAATAAGTCTAAAATTTACGGAGAAGCCAATCCGGCATTAACAGTAACCTATAGCGGATTTGTAAATGGAGACACTAGTGCTAACCTGTTAACACAACCCACAATAAGTACAATTGCAGATACAGCAAGTGCAGTTGGAACGTATGCAATTACAGCAAGCGGAGCAGCATCGGATAATTATACAATTGTTTATGTAGATGGTACTTTAACGGTAAATACAGCAGTATTAACGATTACGGCAGATGCCCAAACGAAAGTTTATGGATCTGCGAACCCTACACTAACCGCCAGTTATTCAGGATTTGTAAATGGAGACACAGTAACGAGTTTAACGACTCCGGCAACCGCAAGTACAATAGCAGATACAACAAGTCCTGTTGGAACGTATGCCATTACAGCAAATGGAGCAGTTTCGCCAAATTATACATTTACTTATGTTGATGGAGCTTTAACGGTAACAACGGCGGTACTAACAATTACAGCCGATGCTCAGACAAAAGTTTACGGATCTGCAAACCCAGCTTTAACAGCAAGTTATTCAGGATTTGTAAATGGGGATACAGTAGCGAGTTTAACCACTCCTGCAACCGCAAGTACTATAGCAGATACAACAAGTCCGGTTGGAACGTATGCCATTACAGCAAATGGAGCAGTTTCGCCAAATTATACATTTACTTATGTTGATGGAACTTTAACGGTAACTACAGCAGTATTAACGGTTACAGCCGATGCTCAAACTAAAGTTTATGGGACTGCAAACCCAGCTTTAACGGCAAGTTATTCAGGATTTGTAAATGGAGATACAGTAACGAGTTTAACAACTCCGGCAATCGCGAGTACAGTTGCCGATGCATCAAGTCCCGTTGGAACGTATGCAATTACAGCAAGCGGAGCAGTTTCGCCAAATTATACATTTACTTATGTTGATGGAACTCTAACAGTAACAACTGCCGTGTTGACTATTACAGCCGATGCTCAAACTAAAGTTTATGGATCTGCAAACCCAACTTTAACAGCTAGTTATTCAGGATTTGTAAATGGAGATACAGTAACGAGTTTAACAACTCCGGCAATCGCCAGTACAATTGCTGATGTAACCAGCGCAGTTGGGACATATCCAATTACAGCAAGCGGCGCGACATCTTCAAATTATACATTTACTTATGTTGATGGAACTTTAACAGTAACTACAGCAGTATTAACAATTACAGCAGATGCCCAGACTAAAGTTTATGGAACTATAAATCCAGCTTTAACAGCTAGTTATTCAGGATTTGTAAATAGCGATACAGTAACGAGTTTAACAACTCCGGCAATCGCCAGTACAATTGCCGATGCATCAAGTCCCGTTGGAACATATCCAATTACGGCAAGCGGAGCCACATCTTCAAATTATACATTTACTTATGTTGATGGAACTTTAACGGTAACTACAGCAGTATTAACAATTACAGCCGATACTCAAACTAAAGTTTACGGATCTGCAAATCCAACATTAACGGCAAGTTATACAGGATTTGTAAATGGAGATACAGTAACGAGTTTAACAACTCCGGCAATCGCCAGTACAATTGCTGATGCAACAAGTCCGGTTGGAACTTATGCCATTACGGCAAGCGGAGCCACATCTTCAAATTATACATTTACTTATGTTGATGGAACTTTAACGGTAACCACAGCAGTATTAACAATTACAGCCGATGCCCAAACTAAAGTTTATGGGTCATCAAATCCAAGTTTAACCGCCAGTTATTCAGGATTTGTAAATGGAGACACAGTAGCGAGTTTAACGACTCCGGCAATCGCCAGTTCAGTTGCAGATACAACAAGTCCGGTTGGAACATATGCAATAACAGCAAATGGAGCAGTTTCGCCAAATTATACATTTACTTATGTTGATGGAACTTTAACGGTAACAACTGCAGTATTAATAATTACAGCCGATGTTCAAACTAAAGTTTATGGATCAGCAAATCCAACTTTAACAACCAGCTATTCAGGATTTGTAAATGGCGATACAGTAACGAATTTAACGACTCCGGCAACAATTGCAACTTTAGCAGATATATCAAGCCCCGTTGGAACATATGCAATTACAGCAAGCGGAGCAACATCTTCAAATTATACATTTACTTATGTTGATGGAACTCTAACGGTAACAACTGCAGTATTAACCATTACAGCCGATGCCCAGACAAAAGTTTACGGAGCAATAAATCCAACATTAACCGCAAGTTATACAGGGTTTGTAAATGGCGATACAAGTACAAGTTTAACAACTCTGCCAACAATTGTAACTTTAGCAGATACATCAAGCCCCGTTGGAACGTATGCAATTACAGCAAGCGGAGCAGTTTCGCCAAATTATACAATTAGTTATACTGATGGAATTTTAACCATAACTACTGCAACGCTTACGATAACGGCTGATAATAAAGGCAAAGTTTATGGTGATGTAAATCCAGTTTTAACCGCAAGTTATATCGGATTTGTAAATGGTGACACGGAACTTAATCTTACCACTCCGCCAATATTAAATACCACAGCTGTTACAAGTAGTCCGGTTGGAACTTATCCAATTACAGCGAGCGGAGCAGTTTCTTCTAATTATAGTATTAATTATGTAGATGGTTCATTAACTGTAGGCGGTTCAACAATATTAACTATCACGGTCGAAAACAAGTCTAAAATTTACGGAGAAGCAAATCCTGGATTAACAGTAACGTATAGCGGATTTGTAAATGGAGATACGAGCGCTGACCTGTTAACACAACCCATAATAAGTACAGTTGCAAATACAGCAAGTGCAGTTGGAACATATGCAATTACAGCAAGCGGAGCAACGTCTGATAATTATACAATTATTTATGTAGATGGTACTTTAACGGTAAATACGGCAAGTCTTGTTGTTACCAGTGAAAATAAAACAAAAGTTTACGGAGAGGCAAATCCTGTTTTAACCGTAACATATTCCGGTTTTGTAAATGGTGATGCAAGCACGAGTTTAACGACAGCTGCCACCGCAAATACAATTGCAAATACAGCAAGTGTAGTTGGAACTTATGCAATTACAGCAAATGGAGCTACATCCAGCAATTATGCAATTAGTTATGTCGATGGAACTCTAACGGTAACAACTGCAGTATTAACGATTACAGCCGATGCTCAGACTAAAGTTTATGGATCAGCAAATCCAACATTAACAGCAAGTTATTCAGGATTTGTAAATGGCGACACAAGTACAAGTTTAACAACTCTGCCAACAATTGCAACTTTAGCAGATATATTAAGTCCGGTTGGAACGTATGCGATTACGGCAAGCGGAGCAGTTTCACCAAATTATACTTTTGTTTATGTTGATGGAACTCTAACAGTAACAACTGCAGTATTAACGATTACAGCCGATGCTCAGACTAAGGTTTATGGAGCAGCAAATCCAACATTAACAGCAAGTTATTCAGGGTTTGTGAACGGTGATACGAGTGCAAGCTTAACAACTCTGCCAACAATTGCAACTTTAGCAGATATATTAAGTCCCGTTGGAACGTATGCAATTACAGCAAACGGAGCAGTTTCGCCAAATTATACTTTTGTTTATGTTGATGGAACTTTAACAGTAACAACTGCAGTATTAACGATTACAGCCGATGCTCAGACTAAAGTTTATGGAACTATAAATCCAACATTAACAGTAAGTTATTCAGGATTTGTAAACGGTGATACGAGTGTAAGTTTAACAACTCAGCCAACAATAACTACACTTGCAGATACATCAAGTCCCGTTGGAACGTATGCAATTACAGCAAATGGAGCAGTTTCGCCAAATTATACATTTGTTTATGTTGATGGAACTTTAACAGTAACAACTGCAGTATTAACGGTTACAGCCGATGCTCAGACTAAAGTTTATGGATCAGCAAATCCAACATTAACAGCCAGTTATTCAGGGTTTGTAAATGGAGATACCAGTGCAGGTTTAACTACTTTACCAACGATAACTACACTTGCAGATGTATTAAGCCCCGTTGGAACGTATGCAATTACAGCAAACGGAGCAGTATCTTCAAATTATACATTTACATATGTTGATGGAACTTTAACAGTAACAACTGCATCATTAACGATTACGGCAGATAATAAGAATAAAGTTTACGGAGATATAAATCCGGTTTTAACAGCAACTTACACCGGATTTTTAAATGGCGATACAGAAGCTAATCTTACCACTCCCGCAATACTAAGTACTACAGCCGTTACAGGAAGTCCTGTGGGAGATTATCCAATTACCGTAAGCGGGGCGACAGCATCTAATTATAGTATTAATGAAGTTGCAGGAACATTAAGTGTAACTTCTTCTACTTTGCTGACTATAACGGTCGAAAATAAAGCTAAGATTTACGGAGAAGTAAATCCAACATTAACGGTAACATATACAGGATTTGTAAATGGCGATACCAGCGCTGATTTATTAACACAGCCTACAATAAGTACAGTTGCAAATACAGCAAGTGCAGTTGGAAGCTATCCAATTATCGCAAGCGGGGCAACATCAGATAATTATACAATTGTTTATGTAGATGGTACTTTAGCTGTAAATACAGCAAATCTTGTTGTTACGAGTGAAAATAAAACTAAAATCTATGGAGAAGCAAATCCTCTTTTAACCGTAATGTATTCTGGTTTTGTAAATGGTGATACGAGTACAAGTTTAACCACTGAAGCCACCGCAAATACCATTGCAGATACTGCAAGTCCCGCAGGGATATATGCAATTACTGCAAGCGGGGCGACATCAAACAATTATGCAATTAGCTATGTTGATGGTGCATTAGCAATAGCTAAAGCAGAATTAACGATTACTGCTGATACTCAAACTAAAATTTACGGAGAAACAAATCCAGCTTTAACCGCAAGTTATACCGGATTTGTAAACGGAGATACGAGTGCAAGTTTAACAACTTTACCAACAATTGCAACAATCGCAAATACATCAAGCCCCGTGGGAACGTATGCAATTACAGTAAACGGAGCAGTATCTGACAATTATACTTTTGTTTATGTTGACGGAACTCTAACGGTATCGACTGCAACATTAACAATTACAGCCGATGCTCAGACTAAAGTTTATGGAACTATAAATCCAATTTTAACTGCAAGTTATTCAGGATTTGTAAACGGAGACACCAGTACTAGTTTAACTACGGCACCAACTATAAGTACTATCGCTAATGTAAACAGTGCAGTAGGAACGTACCCAATTACGGTAAGCGGAGCAGCATCAGACAATTATACCATTAATTATGTTGATGCACTTTTAACCGTAACAACAGGAACTCTAACCATTACAGCTGATGCTCAGACAAAAGTTTATGGAGAAGTAAATCCAAATTTAACAGTAAGTTTTACCGGATTTGTAAATGGCGATACCAGCGCCAGCTTAACAACCCAGCCAATAGTTACAACTCAGGCTGATGTTAACAGTCCGGTAGGAACTTATTTAATCACAGCAAGCGGAGCCGTAACAGACAATTATACAGTTGTATATGTAGATGGATCTTTGGCAGTAACAGCAGCAACATTAACCATTACAGCAAATAATGATACTAAAGCATACGGAACAATAAATCCCGCATTGACAGCAACTTATACAGGTTTTGTAAACGGCGATACAGAAACCGGTCTAACAACACTTCCGGTTATTAGTACAACAGCAACTATAAATAGTGCAGTAGGAATATACCCAATAACAGCAAGCGGAGCAACATCTGACAATTATACTATAAATTATGTTGACGGCGCTTTAACGATAACTACGGCGACGCTGATTATTACAGCAAATGATGCGACTAAAGTATACGGAGAGGCAAATCCGAATTTAACAGTAAGTTATTCAGGGTTTTTAAATGGAGATACAGCAGCTAGTTTAACCACTCAGCCAACAATTAGCACAATTGCAGATACAAGTAGTCCGGTAGGTATATTTCCAATTACGGCAAGCGGTGCTTTATCTCCTAATTATGCCATTAGTTATGTCGATGGAAGTTTAACAATAACCACCGCAACACTAACTATTACAGCTGATAATGAGACTAAAATTTACGGAGAAGTAAATCCTCCTTTAACGTTAACTTATACCGGATTTGTAAACGGAGATACCAATGCTAATTTATCGGCTCAGCCATCAACCACTACAATTGGAGTTTTAAACAGCGCAGTAGGAACGTATCCAATTACGGCAAGCGGGGCTTTATCTTCTAATTACGTCATTAATTATGTTGACGGGACTTTGACGGTAACTGCGGCGACATTAACCATTACAGCAGATAATCAGACGAAAATTTACGGAACAGCAAATCCAATTTTGACAGCGAATTATGCGGGATTTGTAAACGGAGATACGAGCGCAAGCCTGACAACCCAGCCAGTAATTATAACAACGGGAGATATTAACAGTGCAGTTGGAACCTATCCAATTACCGCAAGCGGAGCCACATCTAACAATTATACTTTTGTTTATGTTGATGGAACTCTAACGGTAACGACTGCAGCATTAACCATTACAGCCAATGATAATACCAAAGTATACGGAACAGTAAATCCGGCATTAACGGCAGCTTATTCAGGATTTGTAAATGGCGATACAAATGCAAGTCTTACCACACAGCCCGTAATTAGCACAATAGCAGGTTTGGGAAGCGCAGTAGGAACATATCCAATTAAAGCAAATGGGGCAGTATCCAACAATTATACAATTAGTTATGTTGATGGAAATCTAACCATTACCGAAGCACTATTGACTATTACAGCCGATAATAAAACGAAAATCTATGGAGAAGCAAACCCGCTTTTAACGGCAAGTTATACCGGATTTGTAAACGGAGATACAAACGCAAATCTTTCAACACAGCCAACAATTAGTACGACTGCAAATACGGCAAGTCCGGTTGGAAGTTATCCAATTACCGTAAGCGGAGCAGTATCTTCAAATTA
Source organism: Flavobacterium sp. N1736 (assembly GCF_025947065.1). NCBI lineage: Bacteria > Pseudomonadati > Bacteroidota > Flavobacteriia > Flavobacteriales > Flavobacteriaceae > Flavobacterium > Flavobacterium sp. N1736. The sequence continues at coordinate 2,453,137 of NZ_CP109994.1, read as the reverse complement.
TATAATTAGTTATGTCAACGGAATTTTAGCCGTAACGCCTTCATCAGATGCAAATCTGGCAAACCTAACAATTAGTAATGATGTGTTAAGTCCAGCGTTTTCGCCAAATGTAACCTCTTATACCGCTACCGTTGGCAGCGAAACAAATTCAGTAACAATAACACCAACATCAGAAAATTTATCTGCAGCAATAACCGTAAATGGAGTAGTGGTACCAACCGGAAATCCATCTAATGCAATTGCATTGGTAACCGGACCCAATATAATTGTTACCCAGGTTACGGCGCAGGATGGTGTTACAATTAAAACCTATACCATTACAGTGACCAGAGCAGTATTAAATGATGCGACATTAGTAGATCTTTCTATTAGTGAAGGAATTTTAAATCCGGCATTCGATCCCGCTGTTACCAATTATACGGCAACAGTTGAAAGTAATATTGCCAGCGTTGCCGTAACCTCTTTATTAAGCGATCCATCAGCAGTTATGACACTAAACGGAATAGCGGTTAACGACGGCGAAAGCAGAGAATTGCCTTTAATTGCAGGCGATAATATAATTAAAGTAGAAGTTACTGCCGAAGATGGCATTACTAAAAAAACATATACCGTCATTATTAACAGAAAGGTTCTTCCGGATAAAGTTGCAGGAACAAATATTCTTTCACCAAACGGAGACGGCGTAAATGATTATTGGGAAATTAAGGATATTAATTTATATCCAAATAATTCAGTCACTGTGTATGATCGTGGAGGAAGAATAGTATATGCCAAAAATAATTATAATAATACTTGGGATGGTTCTTATACAGGTTCTCCATTAAATGATGATACCTATTACTATCTAATTAATCTGGGAGATGGATTGCCTAAAATTAAGGGATTCATTACCATAATTAGACAATAAAAGTAAAGACCGGAGCAACAAAATATAATTGTTATACCATAATCATAAAGACACATGAGTACAATAAAAATAAAACACAGCAAATCATTTTATATTCAGGTAATCCTATTTTTTGCACTACTGATATCCCATACTGCCAGCGCACAGTTAAAAGAATTTCAGGCGATGTATTTTCAAAATAAATATTTAGGTAATCCCGCAATGGCAGGACTAGAAAAAGGATTAATTGCCAATATAGGATATCAGGGACAATGGCAGGAAGTTCCGGGAAATCCAAAATTAATGAGCGCAACCCTTGAATACAATTTCAGGGAAAGAGTGGGGATTGGATTAAATTTAGGAAGCGAAGAAGCCGGACTAATCACCAGAACAAAAATCTTGGCAACCTATGCGTATCACCTGCCTATTGGAGGAGAAGACGAAAAATTAAACTTCGGACTTTCCTTAGGAGCAAATTTTGCTTCTGTAGATTATGATAAAGTAATTGGTAATCCTGATGATCCAACCTTACAGAATTTTAATGAAGGCGCCACATTAGATGGAGATTTTGGAATTGCCTATACCAGTTCATTATGGACCATACAAGCAACATTGCCTAATTTAAATCATCTTTTTTTTGAAGACAATGACATTGTAAAAGAATATGTAGACCGCACGACTTTTTATGCTGCTATAAGTTATAAAATATATACGTCAAGCCGAATCAATGATTTTAATCTTGAACCCATATTTGCGTATCGTGCAGTAAAAGGATATAAAGATATTTTTGATATTGGCGCCCGCTTTAATTTGCCCGAATACAAATTTAATGTATCCACTTTTTATCATACCAATCAAACCATTTCGGCATCATTTGGTATTGATTTAAAACAATTGGGCATCTTTTTATCGACGTCTAATTATGTGGGAAATACAGGCGCTTTTGCAAATGATAGTTTTGAATTGGGACTGCGTTATAAGTTTTTAGAATAATGAAGTAAATAGCTTTTTTGAGCTTAATAAATAATATTTATGTTGATTTAGAATAATTGTTGTTAGTTTTTTTGGGGATTTAATTTTCGTGGTTGAACTATTTTGTTAATAGTGATTTGTTTTTTTTTTGAGAAAAAAAAGCCTGTAAACTTTATGTTTACAGGCTTTTTTGTGGAGTCGCCGGGAATCGAACCCGGGTCCAAACAAGCAACTAAAGAGCTTTCTACGCGTTTATTTCCTGATTAGATTTTCGATGTTAAGCTAGGTCAGGAACAACCACTCAACACTTATCTTCTTAATTTCGAAATCCACCCGAAGCTCATGGAAATCTAGGTTTATTTTTACGGTTCCCCTATACTGAACGCCACAAACCAAGGCTTTCAAGGAGAATCCAGCTTCCCTATCTGATAGGGACGTGGCGCAATCTTACTATAATTCGGATTATGCAGCTAAAGCGTAGTTATTTTCGCCGTGTAAAATTGTAAGATCTTATATTTACGAGCAAGGTCTCAATGCTCGACGTGCTTACTTTCCAATTCGACTTGCTGTCAAAACCAGTCGACCCCAAAAATGAGTTTGCAAATTTATACTATTTGAAGTTACTATTATAATAAAACTTTCAGAAAAATTTTATTATTCGTCGTCTTTAAAATTAAACGGATAATCGCCAAAAATTGGAGCCAGTTTACGAACCGCATACGTTTTTCGCGTCATTTTATTTGATAAAGCAATAATAGTGACATGCTCTTTCATAAGCGGAATATAAGACGAAGTATTGCCATGCCACCAACCGTTATGAAAGTAGAAATTTTGTCCGGAATCCCAGTTGATCATTCGAATACCAAGACCATAATTTTTTTCGCCTTTGCGCTCATTGCTGTAACCCGTATAAACTTCTTTTAGTAATTCAGGTTTTAAAAATCCCGGAGCATTTCGTGCCCTGTCAAATTTTAAAAGATCCCTTACCGTAGAAAATACATTTTTATCCCCATATACATTATCCAGATAATCAAAACCAATTTCTACACCATTACCTTTATAAGAAGGCACAATTTCTTTTCGATCCTTATCATCATCAAAAACATACGTATGCGTCATTCCTAAAGGCTTAAAAATCATTTCAGCCATGGCTTCCTTATATTTTAAACCGGTAATTTTTTCGATGATAAGTGCAAGAATCGCATAATTTGTATTGCAATAGCTAAAACGTGTTCCTGTTTTTGACTCCAATCCAATATCTTTTGTTGCCAGAATTTCTAATATATCTTTATTCGTAAGCTGATTATGCCTGTCCCAAACCGATTTATCATGATCTGTAAAATACGCATAATTTCTCATTCCCGTTCTGTGAGACAATAACATTCTAATCGTGCAGTCTTCGTATGGAAATGTTTTTAGAATCGTATTTACTTTTTGGTCTAAATCTATTTTTCCGGCATTAACAAGTTTTAAAACCGCTGTAGCAGTCAATACTTTGCTCACAGAAGCAATTTGTACAGATGTTTCTGCCGTAATTTTAGTTCCTTCGTTTTTATTGGCAAAACCATTATATCTTTCAAAAATAATCTGACCGTTTCTTGCTACCAAAAAACTTCCGTTCATACTATTGTTCGGCCAGTTTTTAGTATAAAAATGATTTATTCTCCCTACAACTGAGTTTGCATAATTTGCCGGAAGTCTTTTTTCAGGACCTGCCGGTTTCATTTTTGGTAAAGTATCTTCGACTGTAACAGTTTGTTTTTCGATTGTTGTTTTTTCTTTTCCGCATGAAGCGAAAACTAAAATTAAGAAAAGTATTTGTGGTATATTTGTTTTTTTAAGGAGGCTCATTTTCATCATTCTTTAAAAACAAATATATAGAATTCAATAATTATGTTTTGGTTTTTTCATCCCCTGAGAAAACTTTTTTTAACATTGCTTTAACTTCTTTTTTTGTTAGTCGATTGTACGTCAGCTAGTAACGTTATAAATGTGTTTAAAATCAGAAAAAAGAAACAAAATTTTAACTTATTTTGTTATATTTGAAACAAATTGAATCTAAAAAGTTACATTAATATTTATCTTAATCCGAAATAAATGAAATTTGGAATAATAAAAGAAAGAAAAAACCCACCAGACAGGCGTGTTGTGTTTGCTCCGGGTGAACTTGCAAAATTAAAACAGCTTTACCACGACGCTATAGTTGAGGTAGAAAGTTCAGATATCAGGATTTTTTCTGACATTCAATATAAAAGTTTAGGGATAACTATTACAGATGATGTATCAGATTGTGATGTATTATTTGGAGTAAAAGAAGTGCCTGTTGAAAATTTAATTCCAAATAAATCATATTTCTTTTTTTCTCACACAATTAAGAAACAACCATATAATCAAAAGCTGCTAAAAGCAATTTTAGAAAAAAATATTGATTTATATGATCACGAAACTATTGTCGACGAACATAATCGCCGTTTAATTGGTTTTGGAAAATATGCCGGAATGGTTGGTGTCTATAACGGAATTCGCGCTTTCGGAATAAAGTTTGAATTATTTAAACTTCCAAAAGCAGAAACTCTTGCCGGAAAAGATGCCCTGATTATGCATTTAAAACGTATTACTTTACCACCTTTAAAATTTGTAATTACAGGAACAGGAAAGGTTGGGTCTGGTGCTAAAGAAATTTTAGATGCCATTAAAGTAAAAGAAATTACGATCGAAAATTACCTGACTAAAAACTACACGCAAGCCGTTTACGTTCAGTTGGATGTTTTAGAATATAATAAACGAATTGACGGACAGATTCTTGATTTTAATGATTTTGTAGAAAATCCTGATGCTTACGTTTCTGATTTTGAAAAATTCACTAAAGTTACAGATGTCTATTTTGCAGGTCATTTTCACGCAAGTGGAGCTCCGATGATTTTAACAAAAGAAATGCTGAATGCAAGTGATTGCAAAATAAAAGTCGTTGCAGATATTTCGTGTGATGTAAACGGACCAATCGCCAGTACATTGCGTTCTTCAACAATTGAAGAACCTATTTATGGCTATTTTCCACTTGAAAATAAAGAAGTTGATGTTTTTCATCCGGCAGCAATTGTGGTTATGGCAGTTGATAATTTACCATGCGAAATTCCCAAAGATGCCAGCGAAGGTTTTGGAGAACAGTTTATGGAACATGTTATACCAGCCTTTTTTAATGGTGACAAAGACGGAATTTTAAAACGCGCCAAAATAACCGAAAAAGGAAAATTAACACCAAGATTTGCGTATCTGCAAGAGTATGTAGACGGGAAATAGAAGAAAATTTCAAGTTTCAGGTTTCAAGTTAAAAAGCGGTATAAAACTTTTAAAGTTTTATACCGCTTTTGTTATTTAAATGTATTGCAATCTAGTTTCCGCGATTCAGAACTTGAAACCTGAAACCTGAAACTTTTTTAAACAAAAATCTAAACCATTTCCTCCGGTTTTACCCAGTCGTCAAAATCTTCCGGCGTTACGTAACCTAAACGAACGGCTTCATCTTTTAAAGTTGTTCCGTTTTTGTGTGCGGTTTGTGCGATTTCTGCGGCTTTGTAATATCCAATTTTTGTGTTTAAAGCTGTAACCAACATTAATGAATTGTCTACTAATTCTTTAATGCGTTTGTAATTTGGTTCGATTCCCTGAGCGCAATGTTCGTCGAATGAAACACAAGCGTCTCCTAATAATCTCGCCGATTGAAGGAAATTTGCAGCCATAACAGGTTTAAAAACATTCAATTCATAATGTCCCTGCATTCCGCCAACAGCAATTGCCATATCGTTCCCAATAACTTGCGCGCAAACCATTGTAAGCGCTTCGCATTGCGTTGGATTCACTTTTCCGGGCATAATTGATGATCCGGGTTCATTTTCAGGAATGTGGATTTCGCCAATTCCGGAACGCGGACCAGAAGCCAGCATTCTGATATCGTTTGCAATTTTATTTAAAGAAACAGCCAGTTGTTTTAAAGCGCCGTGCGTTTCAACAATGGCATCGTGCGCCGCCAGAGCTTCAAATTTATTCTCGGCAGTTACAAAAGGGTGATTGGTAAATTGAGCAATGTATTCGGCAACTTTTACATCGTATCCTTTTGGAGTATTAAGTCCGGTTCCTACGGCAGTTCCGCCCAAAGCGATTTCAGACAAATGCGCTAAAGTATTTTTAAGCGCTTTTAATCCGTAAGATAATTGAGCGGCGTATCCTGAAATTTCCTGTCCTAATGTTAATGGCGTTGCGTCCATAAGGTGCGTACGTCCAATTTTTACAACAGCTGCAAATTCTTTCGCTTTTGCGGATAAAGTAGCATGTAATTTTTCGACTCCCGGAATTGTGGTTTCAACGATCATTTTGTAAGCAGCAATATGCATTCCGGTTGGGAAAGTATCATTTGATGACTGCGATTTATTGACATCATCATTTGCTTTTATAAATTGTTCGCCTTCACCAATTTCAAAACCTTTAAGAACCTGAGCACGATTTGCAATAACTTCATTTACGTTCATGTTACTTTGTGTTCCAGAGCCTGTTTGCCAGATTACAAGCGGAAATTGATCGTCTAATTTTCCCTCTAAAATTTCGTCACAAACTGCTGCAATTGCATCTCGTTTTTCAATAGGTAAAACTCCGAGATCGTAATTTGCATAAGCGGCGGCTTTTTTAAGATACGCAAAACCTTCAATAATTTCCTGCGGCATAGATGCCGATTGACCAATTTTGAAATTATTTCTGGAACGTTCTGTTTGTGCTCCCCAATATTTATCGGCTGGGACCTGAACTTCGCCCATTGTGTCTTTTTCTATTCTGTATTTCATATTGTTATTTGTAAAATGTTATCTGTAAAATGTTGTGTGAAATTAGACGCGGATTGTAGTGGATTTTTTATTTTGATTTGAAAATTCTCTTTTGAAGATGAAACAGCTCCTGAAAACACTCATAATCTTCTAGTTTAGACAGTTAAAAAATAATTGCAAAAAATCCTTATTTAAAATGAGTTTAAATATACGGATAATTGTGATTTTACGAAAATTGATTTGGATTTTATTGCTAACGAAAAATATAAAACTTACATTTGTCCTTACATTCAAAAATTCCGGAAAACATGTTTGAATTTTCACAGTACTTAGGTTTTTTACTTTTCTTGACCATACTAACTATAGGGTTTTGGTTGATGTTTTTCTTAGTTGGTTTCGTATCTTATTGGGTAACGGGAGCGAGCTGGGAAATGATTAAAGAGAAAAGAGCAAAGAAGAAACAAGAACAATCAATTTAATTTTAAATTGATTTCATAAAAAAGGACCCGTGAAAACGAGTCCTTTTTTTTATTCTAAAAATTATATTCCAATAAAAAAAATTCCAAATTCCAATTTCTAAAACTTAATTATTAAGACTTATAAAATTGGAATTTGGAATTTATACCGAAGCTTCGGGATGGATTTTAACCTAAATTATCCAGGAAAATCTCCTCCGCCATCTCCTTCATTTTTAGGCGCTGCGTTTTTGTCTCTTTCGCTTTTTGGTTTGTTAAAACGATAAGTAAACGATAAATTGAATTGACGTTTACGGAATTGCATTTCACCATAAGAATTTTGACTCTCACCTGTAGTATCATTTGGAAGATACGTATAAGACCTCATGATTCTTGAATTGAAAATGTCACTAATATTGAAAGCAATTGTCGCTTTATCTTTTAAAACGTCTTTGCTAAACGCTGTATTCATAGCAAATTGTCCAAGATTTTTACCTTGAGCTGTTTTTTGTTCGCCATTATAAACGCCGCTCAATTGCCAGTCTATTTTGTATGGTAAAGTTAGTTTTGAGTTGATTCTGGCAAACCATGTATTGGCTTGATTGTCCAGATTTTGTACAACTAAGTTTCCTAAATCATCAGTATAAGTGTTTTCTCCGGTAGTTTTTACATTGTAAAAATTGAAGTTACTGTTGATTCTCCATACTTTAAATGGCGAATAATTCAGGGTAAATTCAAAACCGAATTTTTGTTCTCTTCCAAGGTTAATTGGCTTGCTTAAAATAATCGGAGTTCCGTCTTCTGTTGTACCATTGGGAGTTCTCACGAAACTGAAAACGTCTTTTGTGTTTTCAAAATAAGCAGAAGTATTGAAGGTTAATTTGTCCCAACGTTTGATGTATCCAATATCGTATTTATCAGTCAAAGAAGGATCTAAGTCCGGATTTCCCTGAAAAATATTGATATTACTGGAGTAATTCGTTGCAGGATTCATGAAACGCCCTCTAGGTCTTGTTAAACGCTTACTGTAACTTGCAGTGAAGTTACTTTGGTCTGAAATTTCATAACTAATAAAAGCACTTGGAAACAAGTTGTTGTATTTTTTAGTATTGAAATCGTTAGAATCTAATAAGTTAACCTGAATATTGGTGTCTTCCCAACGTAACCCAAATAAATAAGAGAACTTATTTATCTTGAAACCGTATTGGGTGTAAAGTGCATTTATATTTTCTTTGTATTCTAATGTATTTGATAAATCAGGATCTACTGCACCTTCATTATCTGTTATAACATATTTGTTGTTCAGGTCGCCAAAACTTCCTTTATATCCGGCTTCAAACTGACTTCCTTTTCCTAATGGCAAAACATAATCAGCCTGAACTTGTATTTGCTTTTGAACCTGATTATTTAAGGTCGTATTGAAATTTGGAGAGGCATCAATAATACTATTGCTGTCATCTGTATTTCTTGAAATCGATAAATCAGCAGTAAGTTTATGTCCTTTATCGTTAAAGTTTTTAATTAAATTCGAGGTATACTCAACATTTTCACTATCTGTATCTCCATTGTTTAAACGGAATGATGTACCCGTGAAAGTATGGGTATTATCATAATTATAATAATTGATTAAATCTCTTGAATCTCCTGTGCTTTTTTGATAATTTATGGCATTTGTCCAAAAAGTATTTGGAGCAACAGTCCATTCTAAGCCCGCTCTTCCGTTAAATCCGTCTGAAGTTCTTTTAGTGTCACGATCTTCATCTAAGTAACGTTTAGGAGTTCCGTCAGCATTAAAATATTCCGTATTTGTTAATCCGCCTCCTTCACTTGTTCTGTAGTTGTAACCTGCAGTTGTAAAGTAGTTTAACTTTTCGGTTTTATAATTTAAATTGGCACTTAAACCATAGGTTTCAGGTAGACCGGTTGACGCAATAAAAGTTCCGTTTAAACCTTGGTTTTTTCCTTTTTTAAGAATAATATTGATTAATCCTGAACCTCCTTCTGCATCATAACGAGCAGATGGGTTTGTGATAACTTCTACTTTATCAATTGCATCTGCCGGAAGCTGACGTAAAGCCTCGGCAACATTGATAGCGTTTGAAGGTCTTCCGTCGATTAAAATTCGGATATTATCACTTCCTCTTAAACTTACATTTCCTTCTGTATCAACAGAAACAGATGGTACATTGTCTAAAACGTCACTTACAGTTCCGCCTTTTACCATCATATCCTGACCAACATTGTATACTTTTTTGTCCAGTTTTATTTCTACTGTCGATTTTTCGGCACGAACTACAACTTCATTTAATTGCGCTGCATCTTCGGATAAGTTAACGGCACCTAAATTTGTATCACTCTGAATGTCTTTTCCTTTAATTTCGGTTGCTTTAAATGATATGAATTCAATTTTTATATCATAAATTCCCGGAGCAACAGCAATATCGAATTCCCCTTTTGGATTAGTAATACCTCCGGCAATAACTTTTGTATCGTTAGGAGCCATAAGCGAAATTGTAGCATACTCCAGTGGCTGCTTGCTCACTTTTTCGAAAACTTTTCCGGTAACTTTTACCTTATTTCTTCCGGCTGGTGGCTGTTGCGCATAATTGTAAAAACTTGTAAGAAGCAATACAAGTAATACAGCAAATTTTATTTGTTTCATTGTGTTTTCTGGTTTCTTTTTCTTTTTAGACCACAAATGTAGCTTTTGGTTTAAAGAAGGAAATCACAAAAAAATGTTAATCTGGTTCTTTATAATCAATCTAAAAAAGAAGCAACAAGATCTAAATCTCGTCCAATAATCGCTTTTCCGTTTTTTACAACAATTGGACGCTCTATTAAAATTGGATTTTCAACCATTGCTTTAATAATTTCGTCTTTGGTCAATTCTTTTCCTTTATAATTTTCGATCCATATTTTTTCTTTAATTCTTACTAATTCAATCGGTTGTAAATCTAATTTTTGTAATAAAGATTTTAGCTCATCAAAAGATGGCGTTTCTGTCAGATAAGGAATAATCTCGTATTCCTGTTTTGACTGATCAATAAAAGCAAGACAGTTTCTTGATTTTCCGCAACGAGGATTATGGTAAATTTGTATCATTTTGTTAATTTTAATATGTTGTAAGGCTGTTAAAGTAAATTTTAGGTATTTTAGCAAGACCAAAAATAAGATTTACTTATTAATCATATGTCTTTTAAGAGGAAAAACATGTCCGGGTTTAAAAGATATTATTTCTCATTTTTAAATTTTTAATATATGTTTTTAGAACAAGGAATTAAGCCCGAAAATAAATTTTGGAAATATCTTATTGGATCAGTTATTATTATTACGGCGTCGTTTATTGGTCAAATTCCTTTTTCTGTTGCAGTTCTCTATGAAAGTTTTATGGATAAAAAAGGTTTTCCTACGGATAATGCCGAAGTAATGAAAATGTTTGAACCCAATATGACTTTGTTTTTAGTTATGATATCTTTTGCATTTGCATTTGCAGGAATTTATTTTGTGGTGAAGTATTTGCACAACCAAACTCTTTTATCTATTACAACATCGCGAGAAAAAATCGATTGGAACAGGGTTTTCTTTTCCTTCTTTTTATGGTCAGTTTTTTCGATATTAAGTTTTTTGGTGATTTATTTAAGAGCTCCTGAAAATTTTGTGTGGAATTTTAAATTAGTGCCATTTTTAGTTTTAGTGGTTTTAGGTTCTATATTAATTCCCATACAAACCAGCACAGAAGAATATGTTTTTAGAGGTTATTTAATGCAGGGATTTGCTAATTTGGCGCACAATAAATGGTTTCCATTACTAATGACTTCACTTATTTTTGGTTCAATGCATGTTTTTAATCCCGAAGTAGCCAAAATGGGTTACGTTATAATGGTTTATTATATTGGTACAGGTTTGTTTTTGGGCGTACTTGCGCTTATGGACGAAGGAATGGAATTAGCATTGGGTTTTCATGCTTCTAATAATTTGGTTGGCGCTTTATTGGTTACTTCAGACTGGACGGTTTTTCAAACACATTCTATTTTTAAAGATTTATCAGAACCTTCTGCAGGTCTTGACGTTATCCTGCCTGTGGTAGTGATTTACCCAATTTTGCTTTTCATTTTTACAAAAAAGTACAATTGGAGTAACTGGAAAGAAAAATTAACCGGAAAAATTAATGTCGTAGAATCATCAAATTAAAATATATGTTACAGTTAACACATAAAAACGTTCACAATTATTTTAAAATAAACGGATTTCATTTTAATGCGGTAGAATTATGCCGCATAGGTTATGATTATATAAAGGAAGGCGATGCAAATGAACAATCAATAGGAGAATTTTTGCTGGATTGGTTCGATGATAAAGAGTATATCGAAATGCGAACTTCCGGAACAACCGGACTTCCTAAAGTGGTAAGACTGCAAAAACAAGCCATGATTCAATCTGCATTAGCAACAGGAGATTTTTTTAAACTGGAACCTCGTGATAAAGCCTTACTTTGTTTGCCTGTTAAATTTATAGCCGGCAAAATGATGTTAGTTCGAAGTTTAATTTTAGGGCTTGATTTAGATATTGTCGAGCCAAGCACACAGCCATTAGCTTTAAATACGACAAAATATGATTTTGCTGCTATGGTGCCTTTACAGGTTCAAAATTCGATTGAAGCTTTAGAAAACGTCAAAAAACTGATTGTTGGCGGAGCAAAAATGGATTCAGCTCTTGAGGAAAAAGTTTTGCCGTTAAAAACAGAAGTTTATGAAACTTATGGTATGACGGAAACTATTACGCATATTGCTGCAAAAAAGGTAGGAGAAAAAGTTTTTACGGTTTTGCCAAATGTAAAAATTGCTCAGGATGATCGCGGATGTCTGGTAATTACTGTCAATACTATTTCTGAAGAACCTATTATTACAAATGATTTGGTAGAAATAATAAGAGAAAATCAATTTATATTTTTAGGAAGAATTGATAATGTGGTCAATAGTGGAGGAGTGAAGCTGATTCCCGAACAAATCGAAGCTAAATTAATTGATAAAATCAATAGCCGATTTTTTGTAACCGGAATCCCGGATTCTGTTTTAGGTGAAAAATTAATTCTGGTTATTGAAGGCGAAAAACAAGATTTCCCCACTGACTTTTTTGATGTTTTAGACAAATACGAAAAACCAAAGGAAATTGTCTTTGTTCCGAAATTTAAAGAAAACGAGAATGGAAAGCTATTGCGTAAACCGAGTTTAAATTAAGGAAATAAAAATATAACTATAGATAAGTATAGTCCCTACGGGACATTTTTTATTGGTCGCGTTTCTTTTCTACCAACATTAAACTCCTAAAGGAGTTTTTTAATTAATATTATTTACCAATATACAATCTCTACGAGATATTAATGTTGGTAAAAAAACATCGCTGTGAGAAATTGTCCCGTAGGGACTAAATATTTTAAAATAAACCGCTATAAAAAATAAAAATCTCAAATTCCAATCGTAAAATTGGAATTTGAGATTTAAAAAATTTGAAATTTTATTTTCTTATCCTTTACGTTCTAACAACGCCATATAAAAACCATCAAAACCAGATTCTGAGGCCAGAATTTTGCGGTCTTTTATGAAAGTAAATTGTTGTCCTATTTCAGTTTTAAGGAATTTTTCAACTTGTTCCTGATTTTCTGATGGTAAAACAGAACAAGTAGCATACACTAATTTTCCGCCGGGTTTTACAATTTTAGAATAACTCTCTAAAACTTCTGACTGTACTTTACGAATGTTATCGATAAACTCAGGTTGTAATTTCCATTTTGCATCAGGATTTCTTTTTAAAACTCCTAAACCACTGCAAGGTGCATCGATAAGAACACGATCTGCTTTTTCATGCAGTTTTTTGATCACTTTTGTAGTGTCAATAATACGATATTCAATATTAAAAGCGCCATTTCTTTTCGCTCTTAATTTCAATTGCTTCAATTTACTTTCGTATAAATCCATTGCAATTAATTGTCCTTTATTTTCCATTAAAGAAGCAATATGCAATGTTTTTCCTCCTGCTCCGGCGCAAGTATCTACAACACGCATTCCTGGTTTTACATCAAGAAAACCGGCAACCAATTGTGAGTTTGCGTCCTGAACCTCAAAAAGTCCTTGTTTAAAAGCGTCTGTCAAAAATACATTAGCTCTTTCTTTTAAAACCAAAGCTTCGGGCTGATCTTTTAAATATTCTGTTTCAATATTTAAATCCATCAGCGTATTTCTTAAACTTTCTTTAGTTCCTTTAAGCGTATTAGTTCTTAAAATAACTTTAGCAGGCTGATTTTGAGCAGCAATTTCTGTAGACCAGACTTTTTCGCCCAATTCTTTTACACCCAATTCATCCATCCAATCCGGGATAGATTCTTTTAAAGCTCTAATTTTGGAAAGTTCGTCAAAACGTCCTTTTATTTTTCTTTCCGGAGTTCCTTCCAATTGCCTCCAATCCGGAATTGGATATCCTCTTAAAACTGCCCAAACAGCAAACATTCTCCATAAATTGTCTCTGTCAAAAGGTTCTTTAACTTCGGCAATTTCAGCGTATAATCTTTTCCAACGAACAATTTCGTATATCGTTTCAGCAACAAACTTCCTGTCAGAACTTCCCCAACGTTTGTCTTTTTTTAAGGCTCTTGCTACCACTTTGTCAGCATATTCTCCTTCATTGAAAATAGCATTTAAGGAATCGATGGTAGTATAAACTAAATTTCTGTGTAATCTCATTTTAATTATTTGAGTTGCAAAGGTACTATTAATTGATTGAAAGTTAAATTTTTAATTCTGATTGTTATTTTGACTTTCATTTAAAAAGAAAAAAAACACTCTAATAAAGTTTTAAAAGAGTGTTTTCTGAATTTATTTTGGAATAACTTTATTTTATAATTCGCGTTAATCCGATATTTTCCGGAGCATGAAGCACCATTGGAAATTTCTCGATTTTTACAGAACTGCTGTCCAGACCAAAAGCTCTTTCTTCGGATAAACTTAGTTTTTTAATGAAGAAATAAGAGTTCATAATGATGTTTTCATGCCATCTTAAATCATTATCATTCGATAAAAACTTCTCAGACAAAACAAATTTAAAGTCACCAATAATATTGTTTTTGTTTAATGATTCATAACGGCTGGTAATATCCACTTCGCCATTTTTTACCATGTCCCTGATTACTTCACGAAACATCAGATTGATTTTTGTTGGCTCTCTAAAACCTAAATTAAAATCGACTCTGTAGATATCGTCTTTTGCAATTTCGGTTACTTTATATTGTGTTTTATACGGTTCAGTTAAAATATTAACGTGTACAAACCAGTAGATATCCGCTCTTTTAGGACGTTTTTGTAATATAGAATACATTACTTTTTGCTCTAATTCATCAACACGGTTTGCATTAGTCATATAAACCAAATGCGTTGCATATTTTGGTATCGATAAATCTTCGCTTAATTCCATCAGCACCTTTTTGTAATCGTCAATTTTAACGATTTTGGTGTAGTTTTTATTAATTTTCTTAGCAAGATACCAAATCGTCATGATCGAAATTAAAACTGCTGCAATGATTAAAGTTACGTAACCACCTTCAGTAAATTTGGTCACATTGGCAATCAAAAAGCTAAATTCTATCAATAAATAAATGGTAATTAACGGAACCATGAAATACAATTTAATACGTTTCATGATTAAGTAATAGTTTAGCAAAATAGTTGTCATGATCATACACAATACAATTGCAAGACCGTAAGCGTGCTCCATATTACTTGATTTCTCGAAGTGAAGAACGATTCCCACACAACCAAAAAACAATAACCAGTTTATAGATGGAATATATAGTTGACCTTTTACCTCTGTAGGGTATTTGATTTTTACTTTTGGCCAGAAATTTAATCGCATGGCTTCGTTAATCAAAGTGAAAGATCCACTTATTAAAGCCTGAGAAGCAATTACAGCGGCCAAAGTTGCAATGATAATTCCAACAGGCTGAAACCAATCCGGCATGATCAAATAAAACGGATTTCCGTTTTCTCCACCTAAACCTTGCAAAGTTTGTCCTTCGTGGTGTATTAAATATGCTGCCTGACCAAAATAATTTAAAACTAAAGTTAGTTTTACAAAAATCCAGCTGATTCTAATATTTTTTCTTCCACAATGTCCCATGTCAGAGTACAAAGCTTCTGCTCCCGTTGTACATAAAAATACTAATCCAAGAACAAAAAAGCCTTCCGGGTGAATTTGCAATAAGTGATACGCATAATACGGATTAATTGCTTTTATAACTTCAGGATGCTGTGAGATTTGAATAATTCCTAAAGTTCCCAGCATTGTAAACCAAATTAACATCATTGGTGCAAAAAATTTACCAACCAGTTTGGTTCCAAATTGCTGAATCGTAAATAAAACAAACAAAATTCCAATAACAATTGGTATCGTATTTATTTCAGGATAGTACGTCTTTATACCTTCTACTGCTGATGAAACTGAGATTGGAGGCGTAATGATTCCGTCTGCCAATAAAGCACTACCACCAATAATTGCGGGCACAATGAGCCATTGAATTTTTGTTTTTTTGACTAATGCATATAAGGCAAAAATTCCTCCCTCACCATGATTGTCGGCACTTAAAGTAATAAGAACATACTTTATAGTCGTTTGTAATGTCAATGTCCAAAAAACACAAGAAATACCACCTAAAACGATATCCATACTTATTGTATGTTCGCCAAGTATGGCTTTCATTACATATAATGGAGAAGTACCAATATCTCCATAAATAATTCCTAGTGTGATTAATAAACCCCCAATAGACAACTTACTGTGTAAGTTTTTATGTGCTGCGCTCATGTATATTTTTATAAAAGACGGTTGCAAATTTACTGTTTTAAAACAAATTAGCGTCTATTATAATTAAAAAGATAAAAAAAAGCACAATTGATAAATTGTGCTTTAATTTTTAATTAAGAATTATGATTTTATTAACCTCTTCTTCCACCGCCTCTTGATTGTGAACCAGAACCGCTTTCCCTTTGTGGCTGGCTGCTTCTTGATTCCTGACTTGCTCTTGGTGCTTCAGAACGTTGCGTGTTTTGAGAACTTTGTGCTCTTGATGTATTATTAGAACCTGATCTGTTGCTTTCAGAATAACTTCTTGTTGGTTGTTGTGTCTGTTGCGGTGCAGAAGTGGCTCTGTTTGTATTCGATCTGTTTTCAGAATAGCTTCTTGTTGGCTGCGTTTGTTGTTGTGGTGCAGTAGAAGTTCTGTTTGTATTCGATCTGTTTTCAGAATATCCTCTTGATTCTGTTCTTTGTGTATTATTTTCAACTCTTGCAGGAGTATTTGGCTTAGCCGAATTATCTCTGCCTGGAGTCGCTCTTTCAGTATTATAACTTCTGTTTGTATTTGTTCTGTTTTCAGTATAATTTCTGTTTTCAGTACCTGAAACTCTTCCTGAATTTGATCTGTTAGGATTTGAATTTCTGTTTGCTTCTCTGCTCGCAACACGTCTTTGATCTAACTCATAACGATTGTTTACATTAGAATGTCTTTGAGAGAAACTGTTATTAGGACGCATTGTTTCGTAACCGTAACTACGTCTTGTTTGGTAAATTGCAGGAGCTCTGTAACTTCTACGTGTATTTACATAATTGTAATGGTTGTTTACGTTAATATATACGTTAACATTGTTTCTGTATCTGTAAATTGGATAAGGATTCCAGGCGGTATAATACGTTGGATAATAATTCCATCCCCAAGTTGAATAGTAAGGTCTGTAGTTTGTTACCCAAAATGAAGTATAAATTACCGGAGCTACACTATAAACGGGCTCATAAATATAATTATCTCCATATAAATAACTGTTACCAACAACCTGAACAACAACTTTATTAGAATTATCTCTTTCAATATCAATAGTTGCTATATCCTGATAAACATCGCGATCAAGAACAGCCTGAATAATTACAACGTGAGTTCTGTCTTCTACAGATTCTATAACACGTAAATAATCAACTTCATCGTCGCCGTTTAAGTCAAGATTTGATATTTGATATTTTGGATCATTCAACCTTCTTTCAAAATCCTGAAGATTGTCTGAGTCACCAAACATCGATGCAACTGCTCTAAGGTCTAAGTTATCGCTTATATCTGAATTTTTTGCATAAACAGTAGTTTGGCTTTGTGCTTTACAAGATCCAAAACCTATTGCTATTAACGCTATTAAAAGTAGTTTCGCTTTCATGATAAAATCATATTAAGATTAATATTGTTGGATATCCAATTACTGTGCCAGAAAAAAAAAGTAAACCTCTTTTATATGTTATAAATAATTGTATTTTAGCAACAAAAAAAATCTAATTTATATGAAAAAAGTATTTTTATTTAGCGCTGTATTTGTTTTGATAGTTTCTTTTAAAACGCTGAGCCCTAACGAGAAACAAAATTTGTTTGGAGGTTTTACTTCAGTACAAATAGATACTTTGTTTAAGGATAAAATTAGTATTAGAGCTATATTAATTGATAAAAATAAAGTTTGGTACGGGGGTGATAATTCACGTTTTGGGTACTATGATTTAGATAAAAGTGAAAAATATGAAGAACATATCTATCGTGATACTTTAAAATTAGAGTTCAGAAGTATTGCGCAAACGTCACAAAACATATATTTATTAAGCGTAGCAAATCCTGCTTTGCTTTATCAGGTTTCTAAAAAAACACAAAAAGTAAAATTAGTTTATAAAGAAATAAATCAGAAAGTATTTTATGACAGCATGCAATTTTGGAATGATAAAGAAGGTATTGCAATTGGAGATCCAACTGAAGATACATTCTCTATAATTGTTACCCGCGATGGCGGTGAAACATGGACAAAATTATTATCAGATAAATTACCAACAAACTCACAAGGAGAAGCAGCTTTTGCAGCAAGTAACACCAATATTGTAATTAACGGAAATGATACATGGTTGGTTTCGGGTGGAAAAAAAGCACGTGTTTTTTATTCAGGCGATAAGGCAAAAACATGGAAAGTAATTGAAACACCAATTGTTCAGGGAAAAACAATGACGGGTATTTTTACAGCTGATTTCTACGATGCTAAACATGGATTTATTGCAGGAGGAGATTATGAACTTCCAAACAAAAAAGTAAATAATAAAGCTTTTACTAATGACGGAGGGTTAACCTGGACATTAATAGGTCAGGATTTAGGTTTTGGATACGCGTCTTGCATACAATATGTTCCGGGCGGAAATGGTAAAGAAATTATTTGCGTTGGCTCAGAAGGCATACAATACTCTCAAAACGGCGGCGAAAACTGGATGCAGTTATCTACTGATTCATCACTTTTTACAATTCGTTTTGTTAATAGAAATACAGCTATTGCTGCAGGTTTTAATAAAGTGATCAGACTTCGTTTTAAATAACAAGAACCCTAAATAATAAAGTAAGTATTATTATATAGGGTTCTTGTCGCTGTTGTTTCTTGTAATCTTAATTTTTAGCTGCTTTATCCCGATATTGCTTTAACAGTTTTCGGTTAAAATCGTCTTCAGATTTTTTAAGCTTTAGTATTTTTTTTGCAGAAAGGACTTTTTTAAGATTCGTCATATATTTTTCGCGCAAAAGATACAATTCTTTATCAGTACATTCTATTTGTGCTAAAAGCGTTGCGGCATCTTTTTCAGATAAGGAATTGATATTATCGCCATCTAATCTTTTTAAATACGTTTTCATTTTTTCATGACGCAATTCAAATTGTTTGTCATCAAAGGCGTTATATATAGGCCAGAATTTTTCGGCTTCTGTAGACGTAAGTTCAAGTTCTGTTGTCAAAAAAGAAACTTTATAAGCTTTAATTTTTTCGCGTTTTTCGTCTGATTTATCACTTTGTGCATAAAAAGAAAAACTTACTAAAAATAGCAGAATCGGTAGTATATTTTTGATTTTCATCTTTTAAGTTTTTGTTTTATTCTGAAATTAAATTTTCAATATTTGGACTTGATGATAAAATATCTTCCAGTGTTTCCTGTTCAAGCGCAACACTTTTGTTAAGTTTATCAATATCCTTTGTGTCCAATTCTTTAATTAAATCGTATTGATTTAAATTTGACTGATACGACAAATAAGTTTCTAAAGTAGCTTCGTCAAGTTCCTTTGATGTATTATTATAATTGTTTACTATCGGAATCATTAATCCAACAAACACAACTGCTGCGGCAAGCATTCCTAAAACTTTTTTACGTTTGTAAAGCGGAATTACTTTTACTTCTGTTTGATTAATTTGCTGTAAAACTCTTATCGAAAGGTCATCAAAATAATGCTCCGGAGTTTTAAATCCCGGTGCTATTTTCGGCTCGTCTTCTAATTTAAATGCTTTCATAATGTTTATAAGATATATTTTATAACAAAAGGTTTAATTTGATGTAACATATAATTCAATTTTTTTTACCGCATGATGATAAGAGGCTTTCAGGGCTCCAACTGAAGTTCCCAGGATTTCTGCGATTTCTTCATATTTTAATTCCTGAAAATATTTCATCTTAAAAACCAATTGCTGCTTCTCCGGCAATGTTACAATAGCCTTTTGAAGTTTAATCTGAATCTCATCTCCGTCAAAATAAGTATCGGCTTTTAAATTGTCGATTGTTTTGTTCTGTAAAGCTTCTGATGTAATGCCGCTTAATCTTGCTTTTTGATTCAAAAAAGTCAATGCCTCATTGGTAGCAATGCGATACATCCAGGAAAAAAGTTTACTTTCTCCCTTAAAATTTTTTAAATGCTGAAATACCTTTACAAAAGTATTTTGCAAAACATCATCGGCATCATCATGATTCAGAACAATGTTTCGAATATGAGAATATAGCGGTTTTTGATAATCAGACAGGAGTTTTTGAAACGCAGTATTCTGCGTTTTAGGATCTAATAATTGTACTATAAATTCCTTCTCGTTTGTCAAGCGTTATCATTTATCTTGTTAGAATGAATTTAAAACAAAAGGTTTAATGCAACCTCGTATTTTTTTAGAATTCTGATTGTTCCTCTTCTTTTGCCGGTGTAGGTGTAGTTGTTGCCGGTTGTGCAGGTGTTTGAGTTTGTGGTTTGTAAACCGGAACTTTTTCAACAGTAACCGGAATTACTTTAGGTTTTGTTGGAAAATAAATTTCAGTCATTAATTTTGACGGACTTTTTACATCTAATTTACTGATCGTTAAGATTTCAAGATGCGACCAGCCTAATTCTGGAACAATTTTTTCGTTATTTATAAAAGCTCTTGTTTTGGCAATTGCTTCATTTGTATGTGAATAATCACCAGTTAAAGTGGTTTTTACAGCTTCAAAACTATTTAATTTTCCAGACAAAATATCACTTCCGGCACTTATAGAGATCTCTTTATTTATAGGCAAACAAATAGAGATTTTTGCCAATCCTGTAGCAGTATCATAAGTATGATATATAATAAAAGGCTTTCCGTTTGTATGTAATCCGTTTGTTTGGCTAAAATGGATAAGTTTCGGGATTACAACGCGGGCATTTTTATTTACCTTAGAAATTTCACTTGTAAAAGTTTGTTTGATATAAGGAGTTTCTGTTTTTTTAACCACACCATTTACTTTTACAGTAAAAGTTTTAGTTTCAAAATCCAGATTTTTATCAATGTTGGCAAGACTTTTTTCATAAATCGTTCCAATAACATTATCAGAACCTCCGTTTAAAGCCGTGTAGACTTTAAATAAAAAACTCATTGTTCCTTTAGCTTTCCAGGTTACAACAGTTTTGCCTGCCAAAGTGTCTTTAAACGTCCAGTTTACGTCAGCTTCGGTACCGTCAAATTTCATTTTTTGCTCAATACTTTCGCCGTCTTTTGTTTTAATTGTAACGGCATTTCCTTTACCTTCAGCACCTTCCCATGAATATGAAGCTCCGTTTCCGGTAGTTTTGTCTGGAAAAGACATTCTTATTGTAGGATCTTCAAGAGACCACGATTCAAAATCTTCGTAATTTCTAAGATCATTTACATAGTTATAAACTGTAGCTTTGGGTGAATTGATCACTTTGCTTCTTTCGACAGAAAAAATTCCTTTTTGGGTAGCAACAAATACAGTTAGGGCAACTAAGGTTAGTAACGATAATAGAAACAGATATTTTAAAATCTTCATTGTGCAGGTTATTTGGTTCGTAAAGTTATAAATTTTATTGCTAGTCTTGCGAATTGCATAAAAATAAAACGATTCGTTGAGTTATATTATGATCAGAAAAAACATTTAAACAGAACGATAATAATGAAATTTAAGTATAAAAATCAGTTTCTGTTTTTACATTTTTAAATATAGAAATAAATTCCGGAATTACCTTTTAAAAAAGATCTTGATGCAAAATAAAATGGCAATAAAAAGTAAGAAACCAATTAATACTTTGTAATTTCCTTTATAAAAGATTTTATGGAGCGCAAGATCTTTTCGGTAAGCAAAAATCATAACGATTACAAATGCGATAAAAAAACAGACTGCGAATATTAATTGTCCCTGACTAAACATAATTGAAATTATTTTTGACAAATTTAGAGAATTGTATATGAATAGTTGCTAATTTGGTACTCCATTTAACTAAATAAAATCATGAAGAAACAAATAGATGCAGTAAAAGAATTTCATACTGCTTTTAAAATAGGACATAGCGAAACGCCAATTGCAGATTTGGGCGAAACCAAAAAGTATCTTCGTTATAATTTAATGAAGGAGGAAAACGAAGAATATCTTGATGCAGTGCAAAAAAATGATTTAATTGAAATTGCAGATGCTCTTGGTGATATGATGTATATTTTATGCGGAACTATTATTGAACACGGTTTGCAGGATAAAATCGAAGCTATTTTTGATGAAATCCAGCGTAGTAATATGAGTAAATTAGGCGAAGACGGGCAGCCAATTTACAGAGAAGACGGAAAAGTAATGAAAGGTCCGAATTATTTTAAACCTGATTTTTCGAAACTATTATAAAATAAATTGTTTTAACACATAGAAACATAGCTTGTAAGTACGCAAAGAAAAAAGGCGTTTTACTTATTTAAATAAACATAGCTATGTGTGAGAAACATGTTTCTTTTTATATTCTTTTTAAACACATTTAAATCTATGTTTCTATGTGTTTAAATATTTTGCACTGCAATAGAATAAAAATAGAAAACCCGACAGGTTTTTAAAACCTGTCGGGTTTGTTATATATAATGTATAGTATCTTTTAGTTATTGCACTTTTACAGTCCATCCAAAAGTATCTTCAGAAAGTTTGTTTTGAAGACTTGTTAGTTTTTCTTTTAATAAAGAAGCATAAGAATTTTCAATTGGAGTCATTTCATAATAAACATCCTGATAAGAGAATCCTTTAATAACGCTAATTACAGCAGCAGTTCCTGCACCAAAAATTTCTTTTAAAGATCCGTTTTTAGCCGCTTCTACTAATTCTGAAACAATTACCGAACGAACTTCAACGTTTAAGCCTTCTTTTTCTGCCATTGCAATCAAACTTTTTCTGGTAATACCATCTAAAATTCTTTCGCTTGTTGGCGCAGTCAATAACGTATCATTAATTCTAAAGAAAACGTTCATTGTACCCGCTTCTTCCAGTTTAGTATGCGTTGCATCATCTGTCCAGATAACTTGCTGAAAACCTTCTTTGTTTGCTAAATTTGTTGGGTAAAATTGTGCAGCGTAGTTTCCGGCAGCTTTTGCAGCACCAATTCCACCATTTGCAGCCCTACTGTAATGTTCAGCAATAATTACTTTTACTTCGCCACCATAATATGATTTTGCAGGAGAAAGTAAAATCATGAATTTATATTCATCAGATGGATTTGCAATAACACCGGGACCGGTCGCAATCATAAAAGGACGAATATACATACTGCTTCCGTTACCTCTTTGAATCCATTCCTGATCAATTTTCAATAATTCATTTAAACCATCCATAAAAATAGCTTCCGGAACTTCCGGCATTGCCATACGAACTGCAGAATTGTTGAAACGTTTGTAGTTTTCATCAGGTCTAAACAACCAAACATCATTGTTCTCATCTTTATAAGCTTTCATACCTTCAAAAATCGCTTGTCCGTAATGGAAGACTTTTGAAGAAGGATCCATTAAAATAGGAGCATAAGGCTTAATGACAGGATTTTGCCATTCCCCATTTTTAAAATCACATTCGAATAAATGGTCTGTAAAAACAGCACCAAAGCTTAAATTTTCAAAGTCTACTGCGCTTATTTTTGACGAAGCAGCTTTTCTGATTTCAATTTTGTTTGTTTGAGTTGTACTCATAGTAATGTAAGTTTTTATGTAATTTTCATCTCAATATGATAAATCTAAAGTGATGATTTGGTGTAAAATAGGTTTTATGAAATGCAAAATTAAGTAAAAATATATAATTTACTTACTAAAACTGCATTAATTCCCGCATTTAATTGAGATTTATTTATCTTATAATAAACAGAAAAAAAACACTTGGTTTTATAAAGATTTTATGAAAAAACAATCGATTTTTGAGGCTTTACGCATTTGTTTTAAGTAATTTTGACTAGCAATGCGGGCTTTAACCAAATAAAACCCTGCCGTTAATATCAAAAAAGTGGAAAGAGAAATAATTAAAACGCTGGATGGTTCAACAACAATCCATTTAAAAGAATGGGATGAATGTTATCATTCAAAACACGGAGCGATTCAGGAAGCAAAACATGTATTTATAAAAAATGGGCTTTCCTTATTTGAGGATAAACCCATTTCAATTCTTGAAATTGGTTTTGGAACCGGCTTAAATGCTTTCATTACTTTTTTAGAAGCGACTCAAAAAAAACAACATATAGATTATGTAGGAGTAGAAGCATATCCTGTCGATGCAAAAGAAGTTTTGGAAATGAACTATGTTGCAGAACTTGATGCATTGAAATTCGATAACATTTTTCAGGAAATGCATAAATGCGAATGGAACAGTAAAACCGAAATTAGCGCTGATTTCAACTTAACTAAAAGGAAACAATTTTTTGATGAAATCGACGATTTAGAAATTTTTGATTTGATTTACTTTGACGCCTTTGGATATCGTGTGCAACCGGAGCTTTGGAGTACCGAAATTTTTCAGAAAATGTACAATAGTTTAAAACCAAATGGTGTTTTGGTAACTTATGCAGCTCGCGGAGTTGTTAAAAGAAGTATGATTTCGGTTGGATTTACCGTCGAAAAATTAGCAGGACCTCCGGGAAAACGCGAGATGTTTAGAGCTGTTAAAGGTATTTAAATGAGTTATTTAGAATTATTCTATATTGATTTATATATACTAAGAAAACGTATTCGTTGATAAAATTTTTAAAAAAAATCGTTAAAATATGTCTTTATATGTGATATTTGTTTAAATTTGGTGCGAGTTTAGAAATATAGATAACCCCCCATAATCTTATTTTATTATGTCAAAAATGATGTTTGATTACACGAAATCAATACTTGAGAGAGTTAGTTTCGATCCGGTACTTTTCTGCAAAGAGTTAGAAAAAGCTATCAAAACACTGTTACCATACGAAATGGAACAATTGCAAGAATGGTTATTAAATTTCATTATTGAAAAACCAGAATTAAAACCAAGTTTACTACTAATCAAAGTATAAAAAAAGGAGCCAATTTGGCTCCTTTTTTATTTCTATTTCTTTTGATGCAGTGGACTAATGATTTGAACATTTTGAAAAACAATTGCTCCTTTTACAACTCCGGCAATTGTAGATCGCAATGCGTCGATGATTTGCATTTTTAATTCGCTCTTTGGGTAAATTAAACTTACCTCACGAGCCGGCTTTGGTTCCTTAAAATTACGTAGTTTCAGTTTATCGGATTCTTTTAAATCAAGTGTGTGCAAGTACGGAAGTAACGTTGTACCCAAACCTTCATCGGCTAATTTTATTAAAGTTTCAAAACTTCCGCTTTGAATCTGAAAATTATTTTGGTCGATATCAGTGCCGTTTTTACATAAATTTAAAATTCCGTCTCTAAAACAATGTCCGTCTTGCAATAGCAAAATCTCATTAATATTCAAATCAGCAACTTCAATTTCTTCTTTTTGAAAATTAGCGTGTTGTTCCGGTATATAAGCTACAAACGGTTCAAAATACAAAACAATCTCTTTTATTTTTTCATCTTCAAGCGGAGTAGCGGCAATGGCAGCATCAAGATGACCGTTTTTTAACTTTATAATAATTTCATCTGTATTTAATTCCTCAATTAATAACTTAACTTTTGGATATTTTTTAATGAAATTATTTAAAAACATTGGTAATAAAGTTGGCATAATAGTCGGAATAATTCCTAAACGAAATTCTCCGCCAATAAAACCTTTTTGCTGTTCTACAATATCTTTAATTCTGTCAGCTTCATTTACAATATTCTTAGCCTGATTTACAATCTTCTGACCAATATCTGTAAGCTGGATTGGTTTTTTAGTCCTGTCGAAAATTAAAATATTCAATTCATCTTCAATTTTCTGAATCTGCATACTTAATGTTGGTTGAGTTACGAAACATTTTTCGGCAGCAAGTGTAAAGTTTTTATGCTCGGCTACAGCTAATACATATTGTAATTGGGTGATCGTCATTTTGATAGTAAATTTTGATGCAAAAATAAGAAAATATAATTTTTTTTTATACTTTTTTCGAAGAAGTTCTTTTAAATTTGTAGTATCTTACTGTAAAAACGAAAAAAACATGAAAACAAATATTTTAGGATTACCTATAAAAGAGTCAGAATTATTAGTAAAGGAGTTAAACATATTATTATCAAACTTTCAGGTATACTATCAAAATTTAAGAGGAATTCACTGGAATATCAGAGGAAAACGTTTCTTTGATCTGCATGTAAAATTTGAAGAATTATACACAGATTCACAATTAAAAATTGATATGATTGCCGAAAGAGTTTTAACCATTGGCGGAACGCCGTTGCATACTTTTGAAGATTATATTAAAAACAACAAACTAGCTGTTGGTAAAAATATCTCAAATGATGAAAAAGCAGTACAGTTAATTGTTCATTCATTATCTGATTTACTGAAAATTGAAAGAGAAATCCTTAATCATGCAGGAGAAATTAATGATGAAGGAACAAATTCTATGATGAGCGATTTTATTGCTGAACAGGAAAAAACAATCTGGATGATGAATGCGTGGTTAGAAGAAGAATTGTAAACAACTATTTATAAGCAAATTAGAAACAGAATGGTGAATTTATCGTCATTCTGTTTTTTATTTATGTTAAATTTCTATAAAATTTTTAGTTTCTCGCTTTGATTTTATCTGTTTAACACTATTTTTGCCCCAATGAAATTAGTCGCTCGCATATTATTATTCATATTTATTGCTTTCCTGACAACACCAACCATTGTTACGGTGATAAAGAAAAGCAGTGATACGTCTATGTTCTTCAGTTTCTCTGAAGAAGAGCATTCTCATAAAGAACTTAAAGCAGCAGTTTATCCAACAATACTTCAACACGAAGTTGTGATTCCTGTTTATATTGAGAAAAAAACTATAGTGTCTGAAAATATCGTCAAATTAGATAATATTTCACCAAGTATATTTGCCCCACCCCCAAACTTGTCATAGTACTTCCGATTGTTTAAAAACAACTGTATTTATCGTAAATGCAGTAGCTCTTTAATGTATCAATTTTTAGTATTGTATTATGACAAAAAAAATTAATCTTTTTGCCAACCTTAAATCTGATTTTGCATCGGGTTTAGTGGTTTTTTTGGTGGCTCTTCCGTTGTGTTTAGGTATTGCAATGGCTTCTGGAGCGCCTTTATTTTCTGGAATTATCGCAGGTGTTATTGGTGGTATTGTGGTAGGTTATTTAAGCCAGTCGCATATTAGTGTATCTGGTCCGGCTGCTGGTTTAACAGCTATTATTTTAACCGCAATCACTGATTTGGGTGCCTTCGATGTGTTTTTAATGTCTGTTTTTATTGCTGGATTAATTCAGTTAGCATTAGGATTTTTAAAAGCCGGAAGTATTTCAAATTATTTTCCAACCAATGTTATTGAAGGCATGCTTGCTGGTATCGGTATCATTATCATCTTAAAACAATTGCCACACGCTTTTGGTTACGATGCTGATTTTGAAGGAGATCAGGCTTTTATTCAAAACGATGGAAGTAATTCATTTTCATTTTTATTCAACGTAATAAATCACATTCAGTTAGGAGCAGTCGTAATTTCAGTAATTTCATTAGTGATCTTAATTTCCTGGGAAAAAGTTCCTTTTTTAAAGAGACTAAAATTAGTTCCGGGTGCACTTATTGCTGTTATTTTGGGAGTTGCTATAAACGAAATTTTTGTTTCAACAGGAAGTTCGCTTGCTATTGCAAAAGAGCATTTGGTTTCTCTGCCTGTTCCAAAATCTTTTGATGAGTTTAAATCTATTTTGATACTGCCAAATTTTGCTGCAGTTACAAATCCGCAGGTTTGGGTTGTTGCCATTACAATTGCCATTGTTGCTTCTATCGAAACATTATTATGTATTGAAGCAGCAGACAGAATGGATGTTCAAAAACGTTATACCAATACAAATGTTGAACTTAGAGCTCAGGGAATTGGTAATATTGTAAGTTCACTTTTAGGAGGTTTACCAATGACATCAGTTGTAGTAAGATCTTCAGCAAATAATAATGCAGGAGCAAAATCTAAAATGTCGGCAATTATTCATGGTGTACTTTTATTGGTGAGCGTTTTGGCGATTCCGGCACTTTTAAACAAGATTCCGTTAGCGACTTTAGCAACAGTTTTGATTTTAGTTGGATATAAATTAGCAAAACCAGCAACATTTTTACATTTCTGGGAAAAAGGAAAATACCAGTTTGTACCTTTTATTGCCACTTTAGTATTTGTTGTTGCAACAGATTTACTTAAAGGTGTGGCTTTGGGAATCATCATTAGTATTATTTTTGTATTGAGAGGAAACCTGAAAAGAGCATATAGCTTTAAAAAAGAAGAATACGAAGATGGAGATGTTATTCATATTGATTTGGCGCAGGAAGTTTCATTTTTGAATAAAGCGGCGATCAAATTAACACTAAATGAAATTCCTGAAAACTCAAAAGTAATCATCAATGCACATGATACAGAGTATATTGCGCATGATGTTCTGGATTTAATTCGTGAATTTAAAGAAACCCGTGCTATTGATGAAAACATCAAAGTAAAACTAAAAGGCTTTAAAAAAGCGTACGAATTAGAAAATACGCCGGATATTAATAATCACGTTTCGATAGAACATTATTATGATGTTGCAAAAAGAGCGTTGGTTAAAAAAGAAGTTAGAAAAGAACAATTTTAAAACAATTAAATAAATTTTAGGTATTTCGAAAGTGAAGAAGTATCAGAATTTAGGTAACTTTACAAAAAGTCCTTATTGATATTTTTACACGTTAAAAATACCACTATAAATAATAATAAATTATGAGAGAATTTTATCAAAAATTATTAGACAATAATAAAGAATGGGTTGAAAAATCATTAGCATTAGACCCAAATTATTTTGCAGATTTAGCTAAAGGTCAAACTCCGCCATTATTATGGATTGGATGTTCTGACAGCCGTGTTCCGGCAAACGAAATTATTGGTGCTAAACCAGGTGAAGTTTTTGTTCACCGAAATATTGCCAATATGGTTGTGCATTCAGATATGAATATGTTAAGCGTACTGGATTATGCAGTAAATGTTTTAAAAGTAAAACACGTTATTGTTTGCGGACATTACGGTTGTGGTGGTGTAAAAGCTGCAATGGGAAATATGTCTGTTGGAATTATCGACAACTGGATTCGTCATATTAAAGATGAATATCGTTTGCATGATAAATACCTGAATTCAATTGAAGATGAAACAGAACGTTTCAATGCTTTTGTTGAAATTAATGCCAAAGAACAAGTTTACAACCTGGCAAAGACATCAATTGTACAAGGTGCCTGGAAAAATGGTCAGGATTTAATGCTTCACGGATGGGTTTACGGTTTAAATTCTGGTTTTGTAACCGATTTGAATGTAAATATCGCATCAAATGCTGAATTAGATGAAGTTTACCAGCTTAGTAATTTATAAAATAATTAAATTATATAATAAAAAATCGCCTCAAAGGGGCGATTTTTTATTCATTTTCGTCGAGATTTTCATTAAAAGCCGATGGTAACATTGTTGGAATAAATTTGATTAATATCGGCAATAATAAACTTCCGCCGGGTAGTAAGAATATTGTCAATGACGGAATCGTTTTGCAGATATCCAAAAGCTGTTTTTTTACTTTTTTCTTTTCTTTTGCATCTAAATCCCTTGTTGTAGAATAAGCCAAAAGAACCATCAATTCTTTACTCTGAACAATTTCCTTAACCAGCCTGTTTTTGTTTCTTATAATCAGTTTTACAACCGTGTGCGTCATCTGGTCATAAAAATGCTTTACCGGATTTGAATAATTAAAATACGGAATTTTATGTTTATGAGTCGTAATAAAAGTATGTGTCGTGTCGATACTTTGGGTAACGAAATCATCAGAAACATGCATCATCGATCCTAGCGAATATAAAAAATATGCTTCCTCATTTTCGACAACGCCATCGCTCCATAAAGCCATTCCGGCCATATCGATCAAATAATATTGCTCTAGTTTGTTGCTAAAATAATCAAGCTGCAAGGTTTCTAAAGTATCAACCGTAACTTTTGAAAATTTTGAATATCGAATAGAAGCTTCAAAAAGTTTAATCAATAAATCATCGTGTTGCGATTTTACTGTTTTCGTTTTTAATGCTAAACCTACAATACCAAGAACCGTTTCTTCAATTCGTTTTAAATATTTTTCAGGAATTTCACCATGCGCCAAATATTGTCTAAATGCCAAAACATCAATAAATAATAAAGCGTTGGTAACAAGATGCGAAAAGTTTTTACTAATAATACTATCATTAGTCTGCACTCTTTCATCAATTATATTTTCTAAAGAATGGGAAGGTGCATCTTTTGGAAGTAAAATTTTAAAGAGATTAAACCCTTCCGGATTCATTGCTTTATAAAACTTTAAAACTTCGGTAATGAAATTCTTAGGCTCAGAGTTTCTTTTTTCTAAACAAAAAGCACCGTACAAAGTATTTAGTAAAGCAATTTTAGAAATTTCTGTTTTAAACCAGCCTTTTATCGGAATTGGAATTTGGGAATCTATAGAAATAATGTGCCCATAGATAAAGCCAGTTTCTCTCACTTTATAGTAAAAAGAATCTACTGTTTCAAAAGGAATTGCTTCTGAAAACTTTTGTTCGCTAAAAAATTTATCGATCCAGCCTGATGCCGATGGGTTAATCATTATTAACTTTGGTTTGAGGCTACAAAGCTATATCTTTTTCTTGTGGTATGTTTAAATTTTAAATGAAATAACCACTAAATTTTGTGAAAAAGTAGTGGTTATTTTGTTTTTACTTGATAATACCTGCACAGGCAACTCTGCCGCCGGCATTTCCGGTTGGTTGAGTTGTAAAATCATCAGTTCCCTGATGTACGATTAAACCTTTTCCAAGTATATTTTTGGTTTCATCCTCACAACCTATACACCATTCGTCTGTTGTAAGCGTGATAGATCCGTTACCTTTATCATCTGCGGTAAAGTTTCCGATATCACCTTTATGATATTCGCCAACGCCCCATTTTCCATGTTTTTTAAAAGTTGGATTCCAGTGTCCGCCAGCAGAACTTCCGTCAGCAGCAGTACAATCTGATTTTTCATGAATATGTATAGCGTGAACTCCGGGCTGTAAACCTGCCACTTTTGCCACAAAAGTTACTTTGCCATTTTTCTCTGTAAAAGTAGCTGTTCCCGTTACGGTGCTGTTACTTTTTGGTTCTAATGCAACAGTTAAAGTTTTAGCATCATTTGATTTTGTACTGGTCTTACAGCCAACAACTAAGGCTGTAACTATAGCGAAGGAAACGATTATTTTTTTCATTTGTAAGGCTTTTAAATTAAATAATAAGTAAATTTAGCTTAAAATTACTGAAATTGTCTGACGCTAAAAGTTAAAAAAAACCAAAACTATTACTTTCATTTTACAATTGTTTTAATAAAAGTCATTAAATTTAGTATACAATTTCGTATAAATTATCCACAAAATTTTTTTAATTTAATCTATAATAATATGGTAAAGAACACTTTAATTTTAGTTTTTTTAGGAGTTGTATTGCTTTCATGTAAATGTAAAAAAACGGATACAGTTTCTAAACTTGACGGAACATGGGAACTCAATTATATCTCTGGTCCAAGAATTGCTTTTGACGGTTTGTATCCAAATAAAAAACCAACCATAGTTTTTGACTCTAAAGAAAATCGTGTTTCCGGTAATAGCAGCTGTAATTCATATACAGGAAAATTGAGTGTAGATGGTAATAAAATCGATTTTACACAACCAATGGTAATGACAAAAATGATGTGTATGGACGGGCAAGGGGAGCAGACTTATATGAGTATACTGCAAAAGATAACTTCGTATGATATTACGGATGATGGCAAAACCCTGAATTTAATTTCCGGAGATGTTGCTATGATGCGATTCACCAAAAAATAGAAACCATGAAAAGCAGGTTAGCCATTTTAGTATTGCTGTTTTCTTTTTTTAGTTTTGATGGTTTTGCTCAGGAAAAAACGAAAAAGGAATTAAAGCAGGAAAGAGAACTTCAAAAACAAAAAGAAACAGAAGCGCTTATTGATGCTAAAAATTTTGTTTTTGATGCCGAAAAAGTTTCCCCGCAAGGAGGCAGAATGATTAATCTGGATTATAATACTTATTCGTTAAAGTTTAATTCAGAGAATGTAATATGCGATTTACCTTTTTTCGGACGCGCCTATAATGTTGGTTACGGATCTGATGGGGGAATAAAATTTGAAGGAAAACCGGAGAAAATTTCAGTTGAAAATAAAGGAAAAAAATACATTGTTAAAGCAACCGTAAAAGACGCAAATGATGTATACGATCTTTTATTTACTATTTTTTATGATGGCGGAACGACATTGAATGTCAATAGTAACAACAGAGCGTTTATTTCTTACGATGGCAGAATCAGAGCTCCAAAAGAGAGCGAAAATAAAAAATAAAAAACGGCAGTTATTTCTAAGAAGTAACTGCCGTTTTTTTATTGTTTTAAACGAATTTATTTAGCTGTTTTAACTTCATAAATAGCGTTTACCATTCCGTTTTTAGGACTGTCCAAAGTAAGTTCCCAGAACATAATTCCACCTAATTTTTTAGCTTTTACATATTCGGTTTTAGCTTTTATCGATTTTAAATCATCAGATGTTGCAAATGTTTTTGTGCCAGCGTTGTACCAATATGGTGCTTGTGCTTTTTCATCATAAAAATATTTCCAGCCGTTTGCTTCTGTATAAGTCGTAGCAAAATTTTTAAAATCTGCACCCGGAATATGTTCACCTGCCTGATATAATCCATTATTTATATTCTCTACATTTTGCCATGTTCTTGAATAAAATGCGCCTCCAATGATTAATTTTTCAGCCGGAACTCCTTGTTTTAATAAATAAGTAACCGCTCTGTCTGTAGATTCTTCATTAGGATTCGTGCTGTATAAAGGCGTATGATGTCCGGTAACTTTAGAATATCCGTTTACTAAATCATAACTCATAATGTTAATACGATTTACTAATGGCGCAACCGTTTTCCAGTCGATAGATTCATCTAAATATTTTTGAAAACCTCCGGCAGCAAAACTCAATTCGTATTTTTTTCCAAGAGTAGAACGTAGAATTTTGATTAGTTCAGTAAAATTAGGTTTGTCTGCCGGCTGAAATAAATGCCCGGGAAGTCCTTCAATTGCAGGATATTCCCAGTCTAAATCTAAACCGTCAACTTTAAAATAAGTACTCACTTCTTTTACTGATTTAGCAAATTTCAATCTTCCTTCGGCAGTAGAAAATGCTGCTGAACAAGGCTCACAACCTCCCCAGCCACCAAGCGATAAAACAATTTTAAGTTGTGGATTCTTAGCTTTTAGTGAAACCAAATGTTTAATTGTAGTAGAATCTTTGGGAGAATCAACACTTAGTTTTCCGTCTTTTAAATGACAGAAACTAAAAATAATCTGGTCTAGTTTGTTTACTTCGTATTCATTAATTAGTTTGTCATCGCCTGTGTAATAAGCGATAATGTCCATTTTTTTATTTTTTTGTGCAAAAAGGTTTGTAGTAAGTGCACATAATAATAAAAGGGCAATTAGGTTAATTTGTTTCATTTTTAAGCAATTTGTTTTTTGAAATGCTAAATATAAAACATTAGAATATAAAAATCGCTATAGAATATGTAACAGAATTGTAATTTTAATAAAGATTTGTGAAATGATATCACGAGATACTGTAGAGGAGCACACAAGCGTGTCTTCTCATTTGTAGATGCATAGTTGTCCGCCTCTAAAAAGTATGCCACAGATTACAGGATTAAAATGATTTAAAAATCTTTGTGAATCCTGAAATCTGTGGCAAAATAAAAAAAATAAACCCGCACTGTTTCGGATAAGTGCGGGTTTAAACAAATTAAAAGCTAAAAACTATTTTTATCTTAGAAGCAGTATTCGTTTTCTGCAACTAATTTTGATGTAATAACCTCTCTCAAGGCTACAACATTTGGATTGTTTGTATATTTTGTGAAACGTTTTAATCCCATTAACATCATACGTTGTTCGTCGCCTTCGGCAAAAGAAATAATTCCTTCTTTTCCTCTTGAGTTAACGATATCTACCGCTTTGTACAAGTATAATTTTGCCATAGCAATTTGCTCTTGTACTTTAGCTTCACCTTGATTTTTGGCTAATTTTTCAGTTCTCAAAATAGTACTTTCAGCCATATAGATTTCGATTAAGATATCAGAAGCAGCCATTAATAACTGTTGGTGAGCATCTAAATCCGGACCGTATTTTTGAACTGCGCTTCCTGCAACCATCAAGAAAACTTTTTTCAGGTTGGCGATAATTCCTTTTTCTTCTGCAAATAATTCAGAGAAATCAGGCGTATCAAAAGATGGAATTCCCATTAATTCTTCTGAAACTTTCATTGCTGGTCCAAGTAAATCAACGTGACCTTTCATAGCCTTTTTGATCAACATACCAACAGAAAGCATTCTGTTAATTTCGTTTGTTCCTTCGTAGATTCTAGCAATACGAGCGTCTCTCCAGGCACTTTCCATTGGAGTGTCTTCTGAGAATCCCATTCCACCAAAAATCTGAATTCCTTCGTCAGCACAAGCTTGCACATCTTCAGAAACTGCAACTTTTAGAATAGAACATTCGATAGCATATTCTTCAACACCTTTCAATTCAGCTTCCTGATGCGTAGTTCCTTCCGCCTCACGAGCAGCGATTCTGTCTTCGATGTCTTTTGCAGCACGATAAGAAGCACTTTCTCCAGCGTATGCATTAGTTGCCATTTCAGCTAGTTTAGAGCGAATTGCTCCAAAAGATGAAATTGCAGTGTTAAATTGGATTCTTTCGTTAGCATATTTAACTGCATTTGTAGTCACTCTACGTTGAGCATCTAAACAAGCTGCTGCCAATTTAATACGACCAACGTTCAAAGCGTTCATTGCAATTTTGAAACCGTTTCCTCTTTCAGACAACATATTTTCAACGGGAACTTTAGTATCGTTGAAGAAAACCTGACGAGTAGACGAAGCACGGATTCCTAATTTATGCTCTTCTTCATTCATAGAAATTCCGTTTGAAGGATCGTTTTCTACGATGAAACCTGTAATATTTTTATCATCACCAATACGGGCAAAAACGATGAAAACGCTACAGAAACCTGCATTCGAAATCCACATTTTTTGTCCTGTAATAGAGTAGTATTTTCCATCTTCAGATAAAACAGCTTTTGTTTTTCCTGAGTTTGCATCAGATCCTGCGCCTGGCTCTGTTAAGCAATAAGCTCCAAACCATTCTCCGGAAGCTAATTTAGGAACGTATTTTTTCTTTTGTTCTTCTGATCCGTAAAGTGTAATTGGCATAGTTCCAATTCCTGTATGAGCACCAAAAGCAGTTGAGAAAGATCCTGTAGCACCAGAAATGTAATCACAAACTAACATTGTAGATACGAATCCCATTCCTAATCCACCGTATTCCTCAGGAACTGCAACTCCAAGAAGTCCAAGTTCACCAGCTTTACGCATAGATGCTTCTGTATACGCATAATCTTTCTTTTCGAAACGATCTTTATGTGCCCATAATTCTTTGTCAACGAACTCTTTTACAGAGTCACGCATCATTAACTGCTCTTCCGAAAAATCTTCTGGTGTAAAGACATCTTCGCATTTTGTTTCTTTAACTAAAAACTGACCACCACGGGTTACGTTTTTTTCGATTGTATCTGCCATTGTTATTTTTTGTTAGAGAAAAGAAAATAGAATATAGAAAATAGATTTTTGACTGAACTTATTTAAGTCCGTTTTGAAAACCCATTGTCATTCTTTGAAATTCTTCTATTTTAATTTCTAATTGATTAAATTGTATTTCGTTTATATATTTTCTGTGCTTAGCAATTAATAATTGCGTAATTAATTCAAATGAAGAACCAAGAGAAATGTCTAAAAAGTGACTAAAAGATTTATCGGTTCTTGAAGATCCTTCGGCAATATTACTAGGCATCGAAACAGAACATCTGCTTATTTGAGAACTCAAATCGTATCGTTCGTGTTTTGGAAATTCTATTAATACATCTGAAATTTCATTAGCAATTGCAATTCCGATCTTCCAAATTTTCAAATTCTTATAATTATGTCTCATGTTTTTTGAGCCAAGATAAGAAACAAAGAATTTTAAAGTAAGTTTTTTATTACTTTTTATAAATCTTTGCTCTTGTCTCTTTCATCTAAAAAAACATCTATTCTCTTTATTCTATTCTCTTTATTCTATATTCTATTCTCTTTGCTCTATTCTCTCTTTTTTAAAGAACTTCGTAAATCCCCGCAGAACCCTGCCCAGTTCCCACACACATAGAAACGATTCCGTATTTATTACCTCTGCGTTTCATTTCGTCAAATAACTGAACAGAAAGTTTAGCTCCGGTACATCCCAGAGGGTGTCCTAAAGCGATTGCTCCACCGTTTACGTTCACAATTTCCGGGTTAATGTTTAATTCGCGAGTTACTGCTAAAGCTTGTGAAGCAAAAGCCTCGTTTAATTCAATTAACTCGATATCATTCAATGTTAATCCTGCTTGTTTCAATGCTTTCGGAATTGCTTTTACCGGACCAATACCCATGATTCTTGGTTCAACACCAGAAGAAGCAAAGTTTACAAGTCTTGCAATTGGTTCAAGGTTTAATTCTTTTACCATATCCTCGCTCATGATTAAAACAAAAGCAGCACCATCACTCATTTGCGAAGAGTTACCTGCAGTTACGCTTCCGTCAGCAGCAAAAACTGGTCTTAAACCTGCTAATGCAGCAACAGAAGTTCCGGCTCTTGGACCTTCGTCTTGTTTTACAACATAAGATTTAGTTTCTTTTTTACCATTTTCATTGATGAAAGTCTGTTCAACAGTAATCGGAACGATTTGTTTGTCGAATTTACCTTCCGCTTGTGCTTTCAGGGCTTTCATGTGAGAGTTGTAAGCAAACTCATCCTGATCTTCTCTTGAAATTTTATATTGATTAGCAACCGCTTCCGCAGTTAAACCCATTCCCCAATAGTAATCTTCGTGACCTGCAGCAGCAACTTTATAATCCGGAGTTGGTTTGTAACCTCCCATCGGAATAAAACTCATACTTTCTGCACCACCGGCGATGATACAATCTGCCATTCCTGATTGGATTTTTGCAGTTGCCATTCCGATAGTTTCTAATCCGGATGCACAATAACGGTTAACCGTTACACCAGGAACATCTTCAACTTTTAATCCCATAAGAGATATCAAACGTCCAACGTTAAGTCCTTGTTCAGCTTCCGGCATGGCATTTCCTACCATTACGTCATCGATACGTTTTTTGTCAAAATCAGGCAATTCATCCATCATAAACTGAATGGTTTCTGCAGCTAATTCATCAGGTCTTTTAAATCTAAAAACCCCTTTTGGTGCTTTTCCTACCGCAGTACGGTAAGCTTTTACTATATATGCTGTTTTCATTTGTTTTTGTTTTTTAAGATTATAGAAAATTGATCATAGAAAATAGACTATTACTTTGTCTCAAAATCTATATTCTTTTCTCTTTATTCTATTTTTTAAGAGGATAGAAGATAGAGTATAGAAAATAGACTTTATGTAGTCCGAAATCTATATTCTATTCTCTTTGTTCTATTTTCTAATTTCTAAGTGGTTTTCCTTTAGTTAACATATATTGAATTCTCTCTAAAGTCTTACGTTCTGTACATAAACTCAGGAAAGCTTCACGTTCGATATCTAATAAATATTGTTCAGATACTAAAGTTGCTTCAGATAAATCACCACCAGCCATTACGTAAGCAAGTTTGTTAGCGATTTTCTTGTCGTGCTCAGAAATATATTTTCCAGCTTCCATTTGATCCGTCCCTACTAAGAACATTCCAAGAGCTTGTTTCCCTAATACTTTCACATCAGTTCTTCTGATTGGTTGCGTATAACCAGCTTCTGCCATTAACAAAGCATGTTTTTTAGCTTCGGCAATCTGACGATCTTTGTTTACTACGATAATATCTTTACCATGTTGAAGAAGTCCTGTATCAAAAGCTTCATAACCAGAAGTAGATACTTTTGCCATAGCGATTGTTAAGAAATACTCCTGAAGAACATTCAATTCCACATCATTTTTGCGGAATAAATCAGACGCTCTTAAAGCCATTTCTTTAGATCCACCACCACCAGGAAGTACACCAACACCAAATTCAACTAATCCCATATAAGTTTCAGCAGCAGCAACCACTTTATCAGCATGTAAGCTCATTTCGCATCCACCACCAAAAGTCATTCCGTGAGGCGCAACCACAACTGGAATCGAAGAGTAACGAACGCGCATCATTGTGTCCTGAAACATTTTGATAGCCATGTTCAATTCGTCATATTCCTGCTCAACAGCCATCATGAAAATCATTCCGATATTAGCCCCAACAGAGAAATTTGCTGCCTGATTACCAATAACTAAACCTTGATATTCTTTTTCAGATAAGTCAATTGCTTTATTGATAGCCTGAAGTACATCGCCACCAATTGTATTCATTTTAGATTGGAATTCTAAATTCAAAATTCCGTCTCCTAAATCCTGGATAATTGCACCACTATTGCTCCAAACTTTTTTGCTTTCGCGAATGTTGTTCAGAATAATAAATGAATCTTGTCCCGGAACTTTAGTTTGTGATTTTGTTGGAATGTTATAGAAATATGTCGCTCCTTCTTTTACAGAATAGAAACTTTCGCTTCCAGAAGCCAACATTTCAGTAACCCATGCAGCTGGTTCAAGACCTTCTGCTTTCATGATTTCGATTCCGTTTGCAACCCCAATAGCGTCCCAAATTTCGAATGGACCATTTTCCCATCCAAAACCGGCTTTCATCGCATCATCAATTTTATATAATTCGTCTGAGATTTCAGGAAT
Source organism: Flavobacterium sp. N1736 (assembly GCF_025947065.1). Lineage (NCBI taxonomy): Bacteria > Pseudomonadati > Bacteroidota > Flavobacteriia > Flavobacteriales > Flavobacteriaceae > Flavobacterium > Flavobacterium sp. N1736. The sequence goes on along the minus strand of NZ_CP109994.1, from coordinate 2,414,384 downwards.
TCTGTTAGAAACATAAGCAAACATTCCGGCAAAGCTTTTACGGTAAAATTCACCGGCTTTGTCTTTTCCTTTTACCAGAACTTTAAAACGATTGATAGGTTTATCGATAGTTTTTGTAAGTTCAAGCGTAGCAAAATTTGCTTTTTTAGCAGCACGATATTCTAAAGTATCTAAGTCAAGAGTAAGAATATCTTTGTCTACTTTTTTGTAGAAACCTTGTCCTGTTTTACTTCCTAACCAATTGTTTTCCATCATTTTTGTGATGAAATCAGGAAGTTTAAACAATTCGTGTTGTTCGTCTGTTGGGCAGTTTTCATAAATACCGTTGGCAACGTGTACCAAAGTATCCAAACCAACAACGTCAACGGTACGGAAAGTAGCCGATTTTGGACGACCAATAACGGGACCAGTTAATTTATCAACTTCTTCAATCGTTAATCCCATTTCTTTAACCAAATGGAATAAACTTTGGATTCCGTAAATACCAATTCTGTTTCCAATAAACGCCGGAGTATCTTTAGCAACAACAGATGTTTTTCCTAAGAATTTAGATCCGTATTCGTTTAAGAAATCCAATACTTCAGTTGAAGTTTTTGGACCAGGAATAATTTCAAATAATTTTAAGTAACGCGCAGGGTTAAAAAAGTGAGTTCCGCAGAAGTGTTGTTGAAAATCTTCGCTTCTTCCTTCGCTCATAAAATGAATTGGAATACCAGAAGTGTTAGAAGTAACCAAAGTTCCCGGTTTACGGAATTTCTCGATTTGCTCAAATACCAGTTTCTTAATATCCAAACGCTCTACAACAACCTCGATAATCCAGTCAACATTGGCAATTTTAGCCATATCATCAGTAGTATTTCCAGTCGTGATTCTGCTTGCGAATTTTTGACTGTAAATAGGAGACGGTTTCGATTTTAATGAATTCGCTAAGTGCTCATTTACCACTCGGTTGCGAACAACTTTACTTTCAAGCGTTAATCCTTTTTTAGTTTCAGCTTCTGTCAACTCGCGTGGTACGATGTCAAGTAATAAAACTTCAACACCAATATTGGCAAAATGACAAGCTATTCCTGAACCCATAATTCCGGATCCAATTACAGCAACTTTTTTAATTGTGCGTTTCATATTTGTTAATTTTATTTCTATTGGTCAAATATGTTATCGCCTTTTTATTATTCGGAAAAAAATGTAATGTGGGCGATTTCATAAGTCGTTAATATTTGTTTTTATTTTGAATTTGAAGTTTCCTTATTATTAAGGTTTTTCATTTTCTAGTTTTTCTGTTTGATTAAATATATTCTTGTCCTGAATCAATTCATTGATAATTTCCGAAACCTCAATAAAGTGTTTTAATTTTTCGTCAGAAACATGTTTTCTAACCGTTTCATTAAATTTCAGAACAGTATTTTTAGATAAATCTCTTTTTTCTTTTCCAAATTCTGTCAGGTAAATCAAAACACCGCGACCGTCACTTGGATTTTTTTTTCGAACAATCAAACCTTTGTCTTCCATTGATTTCAATGTTCTGGTTAAGCTCGTGGCTTCCATTCCCATTCGTGGGCCTAAAGCGGTCGATGGAGTTCCTTCTTCCTTATCTATACTTAAAAGTGCAAATCCGGTTGCCATTGTGGCGTCGTATTTTGCAGCTTCCTCGTTATACATTCGTGAAACAGCCTGCCATGTAGCTCTCAAAATATAATCTATTGTTTTGTCTTTCATAGGTAACTATATCGATTTCAAATATAATTAAAAAATACTATGCATGCATATTATTTTTTAATAAATTTTTAGTTAATAAAAAAATGTCTCTGAAATAGAGTGGTTTAGGGTTAGTTTTTGAATTGAAATATACTATTCTTTTTTGAGATTTATACAAATTTAAGATTCTAAAAAAAGATTCTGCATTCAAAATAAAGGTATAATTATTCTTTATGTAAAAAAATAAGAGTTTAAATGCGAATAAATTTTATTCATCATAATGAGATAATGGCTTTTGAAGATTTTTTTTCATTCTATTTCGCAAATTTTCTAGTGGAATAATTTCTATTTCGTCGCCAAATACCAATAAAAAGCGTTCTTTATAGAAAAATGATACTAACGGGAACAAAAACAAAAAGAGTGAAGTTTATATTGCCGAAAAACGTACTCAATAATCTCCTGAAAAAATACCACGAACGCCGTTGCGAACCTATTTTTCTGCCTTTTGTTGCAAGAACTGTGGCGCAGTTTAAATGAGTTTCGTTAGATAAAGTAGCGGAAGAAACTATGAGGAATGCTAAAAGCTTTTTCAGGATTCTATGAATTGAGTTTTTAAAATAAGTTTATAAATATCTGGAATTTTATGACTTCCGCTTTTTGATTTGCTAATTTTTAATAACTTTTTGATTATATTTTTGTAATAAAGCTATAAATTTGGGGTCATCCTTAAATTCCTCTATTATATCAGGATAAAGTTGATTTACTTTCGCATCTTCCATAAAAGCTTGCTCTAAGTATAAATAAAATTTTTCCAAATCTCCAGAAGACGCATAAATAGTAGCCTTGGTTCCTGTGAAACTATTATCTTTACTAATTTGCTCTGCCTTGTTAATATACTCAAAAGCCTTGTCAAATTCCTTAGTCAAACGGTAATAATTGCCGTAAAAGTGATAGATGTATTCTTTTTCAAGGCTAAGAGCATTTGCTCTTTCAATATCCAATAAAGCTTCATCGAACAATAATAAACATAAATTAATGCTTGCTCTGCTTAAAAAATAAGAACTATCTTTATTTATTAAAATTGCAGCATCTAAATCTTTTATCGCATCAATATATTTTTCTTGACGATTGTATACTAGTGAGCGATTAAAATATATTGAGTCATCTTTGGTTTCAAATTTCAATGCATTATTCCAATCAGAAAGTGATTTCTCATCATTATTTAATGAAAAATATACATCAGCTCTGCTAACATAATAAAAATGATTCTCCGAATCTAGTTCAATAGCTAAATCTAAATCTTCAATAGCTTTTTTATATTTGTTTAGTTTTTTTAATGAAATTCCTCTGTAATGGTAATAATCTGCTTTTTTATTGTTAATGTTTATTAATTGCTCAGCAATATTTAAAGCATTATGAAAGTCTTTTTTATAGCTGAAAAATATATCAAATAAGCTTTGGAGGTTATTCTCATTTAAAGGTTCTGAATTCTGTATTTTGATTCTAATCAAAAATTCATTATCACTATCTTTAGCATAATGATAACAACGCGCTAAATTTAGTAATATTACAGTATCATTATTGTTTAATTTTATGGCTTCTTTATAATTCACAATTGCTTGAGACCAATTTTCTTCTCGCATGAAATGAGCTCCTAAAGCAGAATGTTTTTCTTTTTGGTTTAATAAGTAATCTTTTAAAGGTGTTTCCGTTAATTTAAGCTGTGATTTGAGCTTTTCTTCGTGTTTATATTTTGGAAAAAACTTATAAAAGCTAATTATCTCTTGAACATAAATTGAATAGGGAGACAAGAATGAATTATAATTTAATATTTGATTTAACTTTTGGTTTTTCTCCTCCTCTTCCTCCTCTTTGTGATTATCTTCTTTTTTACTTGCATCACTACATATTAAATATTTTACTTGATCAGGAATTGGAACTTCATTTAGAAAAGATATAAATTCTTCAATATTTTCTCCCTCATAAGTTTCATAAACTAAGTCAAAAGCAGAGTTCTTTTCTTGATGATACGGAAAAAAGTAATTAAATGGACTTTCATTGAAGTATGGATTTTCGAATAACTCCTCATTAACCATAGAAATATTATTTAATCCAATATTAAATACATTTATAATTGTTGAACAAGCATCTTGTACTCTTAAGTTTTGATTTAAGGATGTAATCTTAGTTTTGATCGAATTAAGTCTTAACCATTTATTTCCTAAATGATTTAATGAAATAAATAATGAAGTTATTGATTTTTGCCATACTTTTTCCTCATTATCATTTATGAAATCAATAAGTAAGGTGATTTTTTGCTCATCAGCTTTGTTAAAATGTATTAAGCTACAACAAATTGCACTAACGATAACACTTCTATCATACCATGCATATTTCTCACTATTATTTCGTATTTTTTGGATTTGTTCTAAAGTTTGATAATTTAATTTTTCAGAAGAATAAATAGTTTCAAACAAGATTTGCAAATCACTGTCTCGAAATGGTTTGTCAACTTCTTGGAGATAGTCTATTTTTCCAAATATTAATTTATCAAGCTTAATTCTTAAATCTTTAAGTTCTTTTATAAGCTCTCTATTGCTAGGATCATTTAGTAAATTATTTGTTTTATTGGTAATAAGTTCAAGAATATTATTTATATCATCTTTTGTTAATTCTTTATCTTCAACTTTTTCCTCAACAATTGATAAAGACTCCTTCTTTGTTTCTATTCCTAGTTTTATTTTTTTTAATTCTAAAAGATGATTTAATAAGTCATCATTCCAATTTTCAATTTTTATTGGTGTAACATCATATTTTATAAAGTCTTCAATTTTTGTTGTGAAAATAAAATGTTCTTTAATAGAATAGCCTTCATACATGTTTTTGATTTTTATGAATAAATCATTTACAAAAGGATCTGTCAAACTGAACCCTATAAATAATAAGGTTTTTTCTTTGAAATGATTTGCTAATGTATCTGTATTATAATTTTCAGTCTTGTAAATTTCTCTATAATCACTTTCAAAAAGAATTATGGATTTCGGGTCTTCATAGTCACCGTGAATTTTATATAGAAACTCTGCATTGTTAGTCTGACTTTTTAAACTTTGAAAAGCATTTGAATTATCGAAGATTGTTGGAGATATGGATTTTGGAATATATTGCTCTAAAATCTTATCATAATTAGTAGTAATTATTTTACTTGAAATATCCCATAATAAACTATGTACATTTGATTGTTCAGGTAATTTTTTTGAAATTTCTTCTATTCGAAAATTAATAAACTCTTGAGACTTTAGTTTAAAAGTAGTTCCATTATCGGAATCATTTTCAATTTTATTTAATGCATCAAATAAAGATTTGTTATCGGTTTTAACTCCTTTTAATATGTTCTTAAAATTTGTATCAGATGCTTCACCATATTTATCATCCAAATCTTGAAGTATTTCTTCAACCAATTTTTTCCAAGATGGTAATCCTAAAGGCATTGAACATCCAGCACCAACAAAAATTACTAGATTGTTTTTCTGTATTGCAGCTTCTAATTTTGGTGGAATAGTTAAAATCTTGGTCATAGCTTTATAGTAAAACTCAAAAATACATTTTTACATTTAATTTACAGTTTATTTTTGTTAAATTAAAAAAAGTAATTCTACTATTTCTAGTTCAATTGAAAATAATTTTCAAACATCGTCTCTTACGGAAAAACCAAATAAACAAAAGCAATTCAAACTTTAATAAAAAATAGGAAAAATTATATCAATATATAAAATGCGCAATTCTCATTGCGCATTTTATATATAAAAAATCCTCTTTATCGAGAATATTATTTCCCTTTCATCAATTTTTCTAAATATTCAACCTTATCTTTTTCAGCCTGAACCAAACGTTCGTAAAGCTCAACAACTTTATCAAGAGGATTGAAATTACAATGATTATTAGTTGTGTTTCCCTGAGCACCATTATTAGCACTATTATCGTAAAAGTTATTAAAGAAATTAAAAACAGATTCTTCTGTAAAATTTTCAATAGCTTCTACCGTCACGCCAAGTGCTTTTGCAATTTGTACAAGTTTTTCAAAATCAACAGTTTCGCTGGTTTCAATACCAGAAATAGTCTGTTGGCTTGTGCCAATAGCATCAGCAAGTGCTCCTTGTTTCATTCCGCGAAGCTCTCTAATTCGGCTAATATTTCTGCCAATATGTTTGGGTTTTTCTGTTGTGCTCATAATTCAAAGATATTTAAAATTCTTTTTAAAAAATAGGGATTGGTAAAAAACAAGATCGATTCGATAAAATACAGTTTGAGTTGCTTTTAGATCATGTAAATATATGCTTTTTCTTACTTTAAATTAAAAGATATGTTTTCTCTTTTTCTGGTAAACTGTGAATATCAGGTTGTTTTGTCAAGTAAATTATAACTTTAAAATCTTTATATTTGCATTATAAAATGATGAAACATGAACTACAAAATATCATTGCAGGAAAGAGCCAAGTTAAGCATGGAACAAATATCCAAGCAGCCGCCAATTACCTTAAAAATGGCAAGAGAGCAGGCACTTTGGCTGAAAAAGGAATCGACATCAAAAAACAAGAAGAAGTCTTAATTGAGCAATTTGCTACAATAAATGCTCTTTGGATTACCGATTTAAAAATTGAAAATTTTGTTTCGAGTGGTGCAGAACAAATGGTTTATCTAAAAGATGAACGAGATGTCCTCAAAATAAATGATACAATATATTATGCTTCCTGGGAAGATTACTTTAATAATTTACTTCTAAACAATTATTTTTTCCCTGATACTGCTTATGAACTTCTCGGTTTTTATAGAAACGATAAAGCTTTATATGCAGTTGTTCAACAAAAATTTGTTTTAGCAACTGAAAAAACTGAATTAACCAACGTAAAAATATTTCTTGAAAACTCAGGATTTATCAATAAAAAAAATAACGATTATTTTCATCCTGAAATCGGTATAATTTTAGAAGATTTACACGATGAAAACGTTTTGACACAAGATGGTTTATTAAAATTCATCGATACCGTTTTTTATCTTACCGAAGACTTTTACAAACCATAATGATCAAATAAAAAAAAACGGCTGTCAATCGACAGCCGTTTTCCGTTGGTTTGTATTATTTTGATTCTTAATTGTGAGTATAGATTTTATCGTAAAGATCTTTGTAAATCTCTTTGATAATTTTACGTTTCAATTTTAGGGTTGGCGTTAGTTGTCCGCCATCAATAGACCAAACATCGGGAGTTAATTCAAAACGTTTGATTTTTTCCCAGTGTCCAAATTTCTCGTTGATTCCTTCTACTTCTTCGTCGATACGTTTAATAACGTCAGGGTTTTCACTGATTTCTTTATCGGTGCTTCCTAAAGTTATTTTATGAAGTTTTGCCCATTCTTTTACGAATTCAAAATTTGGCTGAATAAAAGCTGCCGGCATTTTTTCGCCTTCGCCAATTACCATAATCTGCTCTATAAATCGAGATTGCTTCATCGCGTTTTCAATAAGCTGAGGTGCAATATATTTTCCGCCCGAAGTCTTGAACATTTCTTTCTTACGATCTGTAATTTTCAGGAATCCTTCGCTGTCAATTTCTCCAATATCTCCCGTATGAAAATAACCGTCTTGCAAAGCTTCGGCAGTTTTTTCAGGATCTTTAAAATATCCTAACATTACGTTTGGACCTTTGCAAAGAATTTCTCCGTCCTGCGCAATTTTTATTTCTACATTACGAATTACTTTACCAACAGTTCCAATTTTAAAACCTTTGTTTCTTTGATCGTTTACGGCAATTACAGGCGATGTTTCAGATAATCCGTAACCTTCCATAACCGGAATTTCGGCAGCAGCAAAAACTCTCGTTAAACGCGGTTGTAATGCCGCACTTCCTGAAACCATCAAATCTAAATTACCTCCCAAACCTTCTTTCCATTTACTGAAAATAAGTTTACGGGCAATCTTCAATTGAAATTCATACCAGAAACCGTTTGCTCCGTATGGTTCGTATTTTAAACCTAAATCGATAGCCCAGAAAAATAGTTTTTTCTTAATGCCTGTTAATTCAGTTCCTTTCGCATAAATTTTATCGTAAACTTTCTCTAAAAGTCTCGGAACAGCCGTAATAACGGTTGGTTTAACTTCTTTTAAGTTATCACTGATTTTATCAATCGATTCTCCAAAGTAAACCGAAACACCATAATATTGATAAATGTAAAGAATCATTCTTTCAAAAATATGGCAAATAGGCAAGAAGCTCAAAGCCGTACTTTTTCCTGCGTCAAACGGAATTCTTGGCGCGCTGTCTAAAACATTCGATACTATATTTTTGTGCGAAAGCATAACACCTTTTGGTCTTCCTGTAGTTCCTGATGTGTATATGATTGTCGCTAAATCGTCTTCTTTTATGCTGTCTTTTTTTACTTCAACTTCAGCCTGATTACTTTCGTCCTGACCTAAAGTCAATAATTCTGTCCAGTGTTTGCAGCCTGCGATTTCATCAAAAGAATATACTTCTTTTAAAGTAGGAACATTTGCTTTGATCGCATTTACTTTGTCAAGTACTTCTTTATCAGAAACAAAGCAATAAATACTACCGCTGTGATTTAAGATATATTCGTAATCTTCTTCGGCAATTGTTGGGTAAATTGGAACGTTTTGAGCGCCGGTTTGCAAAATACCAATATCCATGATATTCCACTCTGTGCGGTTATTTGAGGTAATTAAAGCAATTTTGTCATCTTTTTGAACGCCCATACGCAATAATGCTCTTGAAACAGCATTAGCTTTTGCAATATATTCCTGGCTGGATGTTTTTTCCCAAACTCCGTTTTTTTTGGTTGCTAAAGCAACCTGAAGGTTGTAAGTTTCTTGTTGATAATAAGGAAAATCAAAAAGGCGTGTGATTGAAACCATGTTTAATATATTGAATTTTACTGCAAATTAAATAAAAATAAGGTATAATTTTTATTTTTATGAAATTTTATGGGAAAAATTATAGGTACTATTGAAAATCAACGAAAACGTTTTCTTTTTTGTAGTAAAATTTACGAAAAAACAAGAAATGTTTAATCTCATGCAATTATTATTGCACGTTATAATCTTCGTATTCTTTTACTCTTTCGCCCATCAGGAACATTTTTTTCTTGAGAAAATGTATAGAAAGCTGAGTATAATTCCAGTCTTCACTATCGGTTACTCTGTACCAAAAAGTATACGAAGCGCTATTAAAACCTTCTTTAAAAATTGGCACACCTTCTTCTGTACATTCAATTCCCCAGTTAATTTTCTTTTTGCTTAAATCGTCATTCTGAATAACTCCCGTTCCGTCAGGATTTAATACTGTACTGGGTGCTTTTTGACCTATTGGCAAATAAGTTCCCGGAACCGGATAATTAAGAGTCGTAGTAATGTAACGCTCTTTATTTTTATAATTGATAGCATCAACCTGAACTTGTGAATGTGATTTTGTGGCAATAAAAAATAATGCAATAAGAAGTACTCTAAAGATTTTCATTGTAGTAGGTTTTACGTTTTTGGGTTATAAAAAAAGTTTTGTGGCAGGAACTTTTTGGCGAATATAGTTCAAATTTCAATAGAAATATAAAACACAAATAAATATGAGATATTTTTTTTAACTTTTTATTTTCAGAACAATTTTATTGAATAAGTATCTGATTTCCTTATCATTTTTGTCAATTCTGCACATTATAAGTTGTCAAAGACTATACAGAATAAAAAAGGGGTATTTTTCCCCTTTAAGAAACAGGAAATACCCTTGTAAGTTCTTTTGAAGCAAATATTAGTTTTACCACATCAAAATTTATAAGCAGAAAAGCAAAATAAGCAGGCATTATTTTAAATATTGAAACTGCTTTTTATATAGTAATGAGTAAGTGTGGAACTAAACTCAAGTTGGTGCAGGCGTTTTGTAAAAAGCGCCGACACCGAATTCAAAACCTGAATGGGCCGTTGCTGCTATTGACTCTATTTTGTTGAGTAGAGTTGCAGGAGATGCATTGTTTAGCAATACAATTGTGGAGAATCAATTTTTTGCGGGTCAAAATACGATCACTTCAGAGCTGTTTGCTTTAAGTACATCAAATGTTGTAACAGGAGCTGCTTCGGCACCAAAAGGTTTTAAAACAAAAATGCCTCAGCTAATAGGGATAGTTGCTGAGGCATTTTTTTTATTTTTTAGATTTTCTCAATCCATTTTCTTGCATTCACAAAAGCTTCATGCCAAGGCGAAACCTCGTCGTTTCTGTCTTTTGGATAATTCGCCCAGTTCCATTGAAAAGTCGAACGCTCAATATGAGGCATCATAACCAAATGTCTTCCGGTTTTATCACACATCATTGCTGTGTTATAATCAGAACCGTTAGGGTTTGCAGGATAACCTTCGTAAGCATATTTAGAAACAATGTTGTAGTTTTCTTCGGCAAGAGGCAAATTGAATTTTCCTTCTCCGTGAGAAACCCAAACTCCTAGAGTACTTCCGGCTAAAGTCGATAACATAACCGAATTATTCTCCTGAACTTTTACAGATGTAAAGATACTTTCGTGTTTCTGGCTTTCGTTATGAAGCATTTTTCCGTGAACTTCATGTTCCGGATTAATCACTTCCAATTCCATAAACAATTGGCAACCGTTGCAAATTCCAACAGATAGAGTATCTTCTCTTTTAAAGAATTTATCCAACGCAGTTTTTGCTTTTTCGTTGTATAAGAAAGCTCCAGCCCAACCTTTGGCAGAACCTAAAACATCTGAATTAGAGAATCCTCCAACTGCACCAATAAACTGAATATCTTCAAGTGTTTCACGACCAGAAATTAAATCTGTCATGTGAACGTCTTTTACATCAAAACCTGCTAAGTACATCGCATTTGCCATTTCACGCTCAGAATTACTTCCTTTTTCACGAATAATAGCTGCTTTTGGTCGTGGTTTCGAAGCATCGATTACCGGTTTTTTTCCTGTAAAATGAGATGGGAAATTATATTGTAAAACTTGATTTTTATAGTTTTCAAAACGTGCCTGAGCTCTTCCGTTTTTAGATTGTTTTTGATCTAGTAGATATGAAGTTTCGAACCAAATATCTCTGTAAGTTGGAATATCTAATTTATAATTTGCAAATTCCAAACTTGGTGTGCTTTGAACTGTACCTAATTTGAAGAACTCGATATTGTTAGATTTTAATTTAGCTTCAACTGCTGCATCAGATTTTGCCTGGAAAACAATTCCGATGTTTTCAGCAAAAAGGATTTTCAATAGATCTTTTTCTGCGAAAGCAGAGAAATCAATTTTAGCTCCAAGATTTACATCAGCAAAACACAATTCTAATAAAGTAGTAATTAAACCACCGCTTCCGATATCGTGACCCGCTAAAATTTGGTTTTCACCGATTAATTCCTGAATCGTATTAAACGCATTTTTGAAGAAAGAAGCGTCTTTAATAGTAGAAGTTTCGTTTCCGATTGTGTTTCTAATTTGTGCAAAAGAAGAACCACCTAATTTGAAATCATCCTGAGACAAATTAATATAATAAATAGAATCTCCGTTTTTCTGTAAAACCGGTTCAACCACTTTTCTAATATCGTTACAGTTTCCTCCAGCCGAAATAATAACCGTTCCCGGCGCTATTACTTCGTCGTTTGGATATTTTTGTTTCATCGAAAGTGAATCTTTTCCTGTCGGAATATTGATTCCCAATTCAATTGCAAAATGGGAACAACCTTCAACGGCAGCGTACAAACGAGCATCTTCACCTTCGTTTTTACAAGCCCACATCCAGTTTGCAGATAATGAAATTCCTTTTAAACCATCTTTAATTGGCGCCC